>CAIUDO010000246.1 GCA_903897935.1 uncultured Pseudomonadota bacterium | reverse complement strand
TGGCCGTCGCCGTCGACGTCTCCCGGCACGAGGAACCGGCACTGCTGGTCGTCGAGCCGCGCGACCTCGACCTCGGTCCACGCGCCGCCCTTCGCCTTGCCGCCGCGACCACCCGGGGGATCGAGCCGCAGCACGCGGACCGGGTCGACGATCTCGAGCTTGCCGTCGGCCCCCTTCTTGGTGTGGGCCTCGACGACGATGAACAGCGCGTCGCCTTGACCGAGGTCGGTGACGAGGATCTCCTTGGCGTGACTGTCGGTCCACGACACCGGCACGCTGCGCTTGTACGCGCCGTCGACGAAGTCGTACCGCACGACCTCGCCCGGCTGCGACTCACCCGACGAGCGGTTGCGCTCGGACGGCGTGGCGTAGAACTCGTTCTTCCCGTCACCGTCGACGTCGCCGATCTCGACCTCGTGCACGATCGTGTCGGGCTTGCCGTCGAACTCCACGAACGTCCACGCGCCGTCCTTCTGGGTGCCGACCGACAACCACCCGGAGTCGTGCGTCGCGAGGGCCATCTCGTCGGCGCTGTCGCCGGTCAGGTCCCCGATCTCGAGGTCGCGGTATCGGTTGAACTTGCCGCCCCACTCCCGCTCGGTGAGCGTGCTCGACGTCCACGCGCCGGCCGCTTGGGTCCACGCGCGGATCAGCGCCTTCTCGCCGCCGATCGTGAGCAGACCGCCGTCTCCCCACGGGATCGTCTTGTGGAAGACGTTGGAGTCGGGATCTTCCACCTTCTCGTCCCACCAGGTGGTGCCGTCCGTGCGCCAGATGACGAGCTTGGCCGGGCCGGGGATGGGCTTGCCGTCGGGGCCGCTGACAAACTGCGCCTGGGACATCACGATCGCGGGCAGCGGACCGGCGGGGCGCGCCGGAGCCGCAGGCGCCGCCGCGACGGGCGCCTTGGCCGGGGCCTCCACCGGCGCCTCCGGGGCGGACTGCTCCCCACAACCGACGGCGAACCAGCACAACCATCCAACGAGCCCACGCATGACGCCCCCGAGCGAACGAAGTTCGCCCGCGCTTACCCTAACGAACCGCCGCGCGGCCACGCGCCGCGGGCGCCTCCTCAATTCTTGCACGCCGGCCCACCACAGCCGAACCGAAAATGCTCCTTCCCTCCGCCGCGCGCTACGCTACGATGCAGGCAGAGGAGGTCGGCATGTTCGTCTCGTCCCTCCGCTTCCCCACCCTCGTCGGGATCGCGCTCGCGTGGTCCTTCGTGATGGCGGCGCCCGCCCGCGCCGACGACGTCGACGACGCCGCCGCGTTGTTGTCCCGGTACGCCGCAGGCACCGTCCCGATCGACGATCAGGTCGCGATCGCCCTCCACACGCTGGCCGCACATGGCGAGCGCGCCGAGCTGAGCTTGTTGCGCAGCCTCGTCGATCACGAGCAGCCGCTCATCGCCGAGGCCGCCGCCGGCGCGATCCACGACATCCGCGAGCGCGCGCGCGACACCCAGCGTGAGACGTTCGCCGCCCGCCTGCCGGCCGCCGGCGAGATCGTCTCGGTCGCCGCAGCGTTCCGCACCGAGGGGCTCGGCGCTGAAGCAGCGTTGTGCGCCGCGTACGCGAGCGAGGTGCTGGTGCGGGCCGCTGAGACGTCGGCGGCCCACCCGGTCGACCCGTTGCCCCAGGACGGCGACGCCGACGCCCTGCTCGAGTCGGGCGACGCCCGCAAGGCGCTCGCGGCGTCGTTGTTCCATCGCCCGTCCGGCGCCCGGCTCCGCGACGCCGACCTCGCCGCGCTCCGTTCGGAGGCCGTCGCGCGCGAAGAGATCGGGGACCTGGACGGCGCGTTGCACCTCTACGCGCGGCTCGTGGCGTACGGAGACCCGGCCGCGCAAGACGCCCTCGACGGGTTCGGGATCGACGCCGAGCGCCTGCTGCTCGGGTTGTACGTGCACCCCAAGGACGGCACCTTGCAGGGCGCAGACGGGCCGATCGTCATCAACCACCTCGTGCGCAACGGCGAGACGCTCACCGTGGCCGTGTTGGCCGAGCGGCACCAGACCGGGACGGTCTCCGAGCGCATGACCACCGTGGACGCGCTCGGGCGCATGCTCGAGGACCAGTCGCGCGCGCGCCCGTTGCCGAGCGCCGGCCGCCGGATCGCGCGCGAAGCGCTCGCCGAGGTCGCCCGGACGGGCCTCGACCCGCTGGCCGCCCTCGCCGGTGAGGTGCTCCCGCGGTAGGTCCCGGTCGGGAGGCGTGCTCCGCCTATGCGCTCGCCGCTCCGGCAGACGTTCGGCCCCCTGGTGCTGGCCGCCATCGCCTTCTTGATCCTGCTGTGGACGATCGGGGCGCTGTTGGAGAACCGCCGGGAGGCGGTCACGCAGATCGAGGCGTCGCTTCAGGACGTGCTCGCAGCGCGGGTCGCCGCTTGGGAGAGCGAGCTCGTGTTCACGCTCGACGGCTGGGGCGCCGAGCTCGCGACCTCGTCGGCGCCGGGCCTGCTCGAGCTCAAGATGAAGCAGGCCTCCCCACCCCTGGTGGCCGCGTACGTGTGGCGCACGAGCCGCGTCGGCCCTGCGCTGACCACCGAGATCGTGTGGCCCCCCATCCCACCATCCGAGCCCGAGTGGGGGAACAAGCTCTGCATTCGACAGGCGCGCGAGACGCTCGCCGACCCGATGGCGACCGCGGACGACCTCCTGCGCGCGTACGACGACGGCTGCACGCTCGAGGCACTGCCGGTCCGGCTCGCCGCAGCCAACGAAGCGGCCCACCGCCTCGCGCAGCTCGGCCACGAGACCGAGGCGCTGGCGTTGCTCGACCGCACCGGCGTCGCCGGCCGCCCCATCGACGACCTCCTCAAGCGCGGCGTGCCCCCGCGCCTCGTGTACGCGCTGCGGCTGCTGCGGGCCGACATCCTGCTCACCCTCGGCGACCCGGCCGCGCCCGACGTGTTCTACGCGATCGGCGACGAGATCCTCGGCCTCCCACCCCAGCTTCAGGCTACCGCGTCGCTCCTGCAGTACGTCCGGTACCCGATCCAGCCCAAGCTCACCCAGGTCGGCCGCGGCGCAGACGCCCGCGAGCTCGAGGGGCGCTTGATCGAAGCGAGCCAGCGCAGCGCAGGCTTCGCAGAGTTCGCGTCGACCATCCTCCGGCGCGACCCGACGCAGAACCCAGAGACGCGGTTTATCCGCGATCAGTACGATCGCACCGACTTCATCCTGTACTACGACGCCGCGGCGGGGCCGCGGACCAGCACGGTGCTGCAGCTCGACCAGACCGAGCTGGTCAAGCACTTCATGGACCGGACCAAGCGTCATCGCAGCCACCTCGTCGTGACCGACGCCGCCGGGACCGGCATCGCCGGGGTGCCGCGGGGCGGCCCGATCGCGATCTCGGTGCCGTTCAACAAGACGCTCACCCACCTTCGGGTCGGGCTGCGGCAGGCCGCGGTCGACGAAGAGGTCGCGCGCTCGGACCGGGAGATCCTGATCGTCGTGGCGGCGGCGGTCGTCGCCGGCGCGATGCTGTTGTTGGCGTTCGTCGCGTTGGTGCGCGCGAACCAGATCTCTGCCGGGTTGCTGCAACGTCAGCGGGAATTCACCACACGCGTCACCCACGAGCTCAAGACGCCGCTCGCCGGCATCCGGGTGACCGCCGAGAACCTCGCGTCCGTCGACGGCGCCGACGAGGCGCGCATCCACGAGCTCGCGGAGCGCATCTTGGTGGAGGTCGACCGGCTCACGGCGCGGGTCGACGAGGTGCTCAACCGGACGCGCGAGCGAAAGCCGCCCGACCCGGTGGTGTTCGACGCCGAGGAGATCGTGCTCGTCGCGATCGACGCCTGGGGCCCGCGCTTGGCGCAAGCGGGCGTCCGTCTGACCGCCGACCTGCACGCGACGTCGGAGGTGCGCGGCGATCCCTCCGCGATCACCGACGCGATCGCGTGCTTGCTCGACAACGCGCTCAAGTACCACGACCCCGCGAAGGCGAACCCAGAGGTCCGCGTGACCCTGCGGCAAGAGGGGCTGCTGGTGAACGTCGAGGTCGCCGACAACGGCCTCGGGGTGCCCCCCGACCGGCGAACGGACATCTTCGACGAATATGTCCGAATCGAAGGTCCTCATCGCGGCCTCGCCGGCGGGCACGGGCTCGGACTCGCGCAGGTCGCCGCGATCATGAAACAGCACCGAGGGACGGCCCGTTGCGTCGACGGGTTCGACGGGGGCGCGCGGTTCGTGCTCTCGTTGCCTGCCCTCGGCCCCGCGCCGGAAGCGGAAGCGGGAGAAGAGCTGTTAGAAGACGAGGGGTAGGCTCCACTTCGCGTTGAGGAGGTAGCACGTGCTGGTTGGGTGGTTGTTGTGGCTGGCGGGGACGGCGTGGGCGTCGGGGACCCTTGTGTTGTCGTCCGACCGCCCGGTCGTGTTCACGGTCAACGGGCTGCCGCACCCGGTCACCGACGACGACGTGCCGGTCACGACCAACGACAAGACGGGCGTGGTGCAGGTGCAGGTCGTCAACCTGCTCGGGCAGGTGCAGTGGCGCGGCCCCGTCGAGGTGCCCGACGGCTACCAGGTGCGTGTGCGCTGGATCGATCGTGGGCTGCAGGTCTACGGGCAGGTGAAGATCGGCGAGCGCCCGCTCGCGACGCCGCAGGCGACGCTGCTGCCGATCCCCCCGGGCAACCTCGACGGACCTGGCGACTTCACGGGCTCGATCGTGGCGCCGCCCGTAGTCGACGACGGCGGGTCGGAGGCGACCACGGTCCCCGCGACCCAAGCGGGCGTGCCGGTCACCCTCGCGCTGGTCAACCGCACGTCGTCGTGGACCAACCTGACGATCGACGGGGTTCGTTACGAGTTTCGGGAGGCCCGAGCGCAGACCATCGAGCTGACGACGGGGCCCCACGAGGTGCAGGTGGGCGACGCCCAGGGCACCGAGGTCTGGCACGAGGGCACGTTGACGATCACGGCCGGCGGCTCGGCGGAGCTGCAGTTCAGCCGCTCGCAGCCACCGTTGTTGTTGGGGGCCCCAGACGCCTGGTCTGCGCGCTGATCCGAGCCCCGGGCCTCACACGAACGGGGCGAGCCAGCCCATGATCGGCTGCGGCGACGGCTTCCCGTTCTGCGTGACGTCGAGGATCGCCTCCGCGTACGCGTCGACGATGCGGGTCACGAAGTAGCGGCCGGCCTCCGCAGACGCGAGCCCCGGCCAGCTCGTGTACCCGGGGAACGGCTGGAGGCGCTGCCAGGCCACGTGATGCGCCGCCGACGTCAGCTCCGCGGCGAGCTGCGCCTTGCCCAGGGCCGCCGCGGCGCGCGCCATCACCAGCAGCGGCGCGCTCGGGGTGACCGTGGGGCACGGCGGCAACACCGTGAACGTGTCGTCGACCGCGTGCGGCGCGACCGCCAGCGCCACCGACGTCTCGAAGTAGCCGGCGTGCGTATCGGTCGGCATCGCCGCGATCACGCCCTCG
Organism: uncultured Pseudomonadota bacterium; assembly: GCA_903897935.1. Lineage (GTDB taxonomy): Bacteria > Myxococcota_A > UBA796 > UBA796 > CAIUDO01. Next base: position 14,247 of record CAIUDO010000246.1, on the reverse strand, counting down.
CGGTCGTACACGGCGGGGATCGGCTCGAACGCCGCGAGGTGCTGCTGGGGGTCGAGGGTCAGCATCTCACGAAGGACCAGGTTCAACGGGCTCAGAGCGGGCACACCCGCCGCGCGCGCCCACCGCACGCCCGCCTCGATCGCCGCGGCGTGCCGAGGGCTCCCGTGGAAGGTCATGAACACGACCGACTTCGCGCCCAGCTCGACGAGCGCGCGCGTGGTCTCGATCACGAGCTCCCGCACCCGCCGGACCGGCGTGTGCCGCGACCCCGGGCCGTGGACCGGGTCCACGCCGACCTCGAGGTCGTGCACGAACAGCAGCGGCCAGTCGCGACCGGTCGCGAGCAACCGCAAGTGGCACTCGCGGATGAGGCCGTACGCGATGAGCTGGTCGTTGTGCAGCGACAGGTGGGGGCCGTGGTATTCCACAGGATTGACCGCCACCCACACCGGGGCTCCGCTCTGGATGAGCGCGCGCGCCCGACGGTGCGGCAAGTCTAGAATCGGAACGACCCGCACGCGCGCTCCCATAGGCGTCGCGTCCGCCCACCAAACGGTATACTCCGGCGCCCCGGAAAGGTAGCCATGTGTGAACCAGTGAGCGGCTCGGCACGGTTGTATCAGCTCTTTGCACCTGGCTTGTTGCTCGTCACGTGCGCGGCGTGCTCGATCCCGAAGGTCGTCGACAGCCAGACGGTCAAGAAGATGCTGCCCGGCACCATGATGTCGGGCGACCTCGGCCTCGCCTGCGTGAGCGGCGCGGCGCTCGGGCCGCTCGTCGGCTCGCTCGGCAAGGCCCCCGAGCCCGATCAAGACGTGCCGCGGGCGTGGAAGTCGCTCGTGCTCACGAACACGTCGGCCGGCATGTGCGCCGACTTCTCGGTGTGGGAGGCCGAGCTCGCACGGTCGCGCGCCATGTTCGAGCTGACCGCGGGCGGCGCGCCCACCAGCGCGCACTATGTCGCCGACCTGCACGAGGTCGAGAAGCGCACCCACGAGGTCGCGGCGAACCGCTACCTCGCCGCGTGGACGGCGCTCGGCGAGGCGTGGCCGGGGGTCGGATCCGGTTGCCCCACGCTGGCGGCGGCAGACGAGCCCCTCTACCTGCTCGGCTTGTCATCCGGGGTGCTCGCGGTCATCCACGATCGCGCCGCGGGCGGCGTCGTCGGCGTGCCGACCGACATCCCGCGCCACGTCGAGCGCGCGTCCGCCTGCTTGGACGACGCGAAGTGGTGGGGCCTGCCGTCCGCGATGCGCGCCGCGGTGTGGGCCAGCGTGCCCGGCGCCGCGCCCGAGGGCGCCGATCCCATCACCATGCTCGCCGCGTCCGCCGCGGTCGGCGACACCCAGCACGTCCGGTTGTCGCGCGCGTTCCAGGTCCAGACCTTGTCCACGCTCGGCGACCAAGCGCTCATGCGCGAGGCGATCGCCGCCCACGCCGCGTCGTTGGATCCGAGCGCGCCCGGCGAGGGCGCCGCTGACCCGGCCTGGGCCCTGCTCGACGCGTACGCCACACGCATGATCCTGCACGAGAGCGACAAAGTGTGGACCACCGAGACCGGCAGCCGCACCCCGATGGGACGGCTCGGCGCGTTCCCGGGGGTTGTCGCTCCGGCCGGCGACGACCCGCTCGACGCGCTCCTCGACTCTATGCTTTCGGCCGATCCCCCAGCCCCGGTGGAGGCTCCGTGACCCGTCTACTTCGAAACGCCGCGCTCATGTTCGGCGCCTTGCTCTCCACCCTCTCCGCGAGCGACGCCGCTGCGCAAGCGAAGGTGCTCTGCGTGTACGACCCCTCCGGCGCCGCCGGAGACGCGTACCAGTACGCAAAGGACTACCAGACCGCCGCGGTCGCGTGGGGCGTCACCTTCGAGCCGAAGCCGTACACGTCCGAGACGGTCGCCGCCGCCGACTTCCGAAACGGCAAGTGCGACGCCGTCATCCTCACCGGGGTGCGCGTCCAGCAGTTCAACCGGAAGACGTACTCCGTCGAAGCCATCGGGGCGCTGCCGACCCAGGCCGCCACCGCCACCGCGGTCAAGACGCTCATGAAGGAGAAGGCGGCGAGCCTCATGAAGAGCGGCGACTACGAGACGGCCGGCATCTTCCCCGCTGGCGCGGTCTATTTGTTCCTGCGTGACCGCAAGGTCACCGACGTCGCCGCCCTCGCGGGCAAGAAGATCTGCACGCTCGACTACGACGACGCCGCGAAGACCATGGTCCTGCACGTCGGCGCCACCCTCGAGCCCGCCGACATCGGCACCTTCGCGAGCAAGTTCAACAACGGCTCGTGCGACGCCGCGTACGCGCCGGCGTCGGCGTACAAGCCGCTCGAGCTCTACAAGGGCATCGGCACGGCCGGCGGGATCGTCTCCTTCCCGCTCGCGCAGTTCACGTTCCAGATCGTCTTGCGCACGGCCAGCTTCCCGGAGGGCTTCGGCCAGAAGTCGCGCGACTGGACGTCGACGCGCTTCGACAGCGCGATGGCGGTGGCCGCGCGCGCTGAGCAAGACGTGCCAGCGTCGACGTGGATCACCATCCCCGACGCCGACCACGTGAAGTACGTCGACATGCTCGACGCCGTGCGCACCTCGCTCGTCGGCAAGGGCCAATACGACGCCACGATCGTCAAGCTGCTCGAGCAGATCGCGGCCCAGTAGCGAACAACGATCCCACGGAGATCGGATGAACGAGACCCCCACCGGCATCGGCGACGCCGTCGAGGAGCCCGCGGACAGCGAAGACGTCGGAGCGTCCACCGAAGCGCCGGCCCGCGGGAGCGCGAAGAACGAGGAGCGCCGCGAGGGCGCCGCGCTGGTGCGCGCCACCAAGCCGTTCGACGTCGAAGACGTGGGGCTGACGTGGCGCTTGCTCACGACGACGCTGCTCGTGTTCGCGGCGGCGTACGCGGGCGCGGTCCTCGCGCCGTGGTGGCCGGTGCAGATCGCGTCCGGGGTCGTGGCGGGCCTCGTCAACGTGCGGCTGTTCATCTTCTTCCACGACGCGATGCACGGCGCGATCTTCCGCGACTCGTGGCTTGGCATGCGGATCATGGACGTGGTGGGCTGGTACACGCTGTGCCCCGCGTCGGTCTGGCGGGAGACCCACGACTACCACCACCAGCACAACGCCAAGATGATCGGCGCGTCGATCGGCTCGTACCCGATGGTGACGGTCAAGATGTGGCAGAAGCTCGAGCCGAGCAAGCGGTTCTGGTACAAGTTCGCCCGCAACCCGCTCACGATCGCGTTCGGCTACTTCACGATCTTCGTCGGCGGGATGTGCATCGCGGCGTTCTTGCGAGAGCCGAAGAAGCACTGGCAGGCGCCGATCGCCTTGTTGTTCCACTTCGGCGTCATCTTGGCGATCTACCTTGGCTTCGGGTGGCAGGCGGCCTTGATCGGCGGCTTGATGCCGAACCTCATCTCGTTCGCGCTCGGGGCGTACCTATTCTACGCGCAGCACAACTTCCCGACGATCGACGTCCGCGACCGGCGCACGTGGACGTACCACCACGCCGCGCTGCGCTCGTCGAGCTACTTCGAGATGCCCGCGCTGCTGCACTGGTTCACCGGGAACATCGGCTACCACCACGTGCATCACCTGAACCACCGCATCCCGTTCTACCACCTGCCCGCCGCGATGGCCGAGATCCCCGCGCTGCAGTCGCCGGGGCGCACCTCGTGGCACCCGCGCGACGTGCTGGCCTGCTTGCGGCTCAAGCTGTGGGACCAGGAGAAGGGCCACATGGTCGGGTGGGACGGCGTTTAGAGGCATTGCAGAGAGCGGCCGTCAGCTATCAGCCGCCAGCCGTCAGCTTCCGATGAAGCGCCGTGAGCATCTTCCTCACCTCGACGACCCTTGCGTGAAGGAGGTCTCGGCCGCATCCCTCGGCGATGTTCGTGGGGGCTGACCTTCGCAATTATGCTGTTCGTCCCTGAAGTCCCGCACATCACCTCCCGCCGGAGCTGAAGGCTGATTGCTGGCATGGGCACCGCTCGCTGCGGGAGCTGGGAGGAGCGGCACGCGGCGCGGCGTTGGGATAACGACGCGCCCCATTACCCGCGTTCCACCGCCCTGGAGCAGACGAGATGCACGAGACGAACGGGACCCCGCTCCTGCGACGGGTCACGTCGATGGCCCCGGCGCTGTTGTTGTTGTCGTTCCTCGTCGTGCACTGGACCGCGACCCAGGCGTCGGGGCGGCTGGTCCAGCTCGGTGGCTGGTTGTGGCCCGGCTACGCCGCCGAGCTGCGATCCGACCTGGCCGAGCCCCAGCCCCCTGCCGCGGCGACCCCTGCAGCAGAAGACGGCGTCGACGACGCCCTGATCGGCGACCTGCTCGCCGACGACCCGCCCGCGAAGCCCACCAACACCCCCGACGACGCCCTGATCGGCGACCTGCTCGCCGACGACCCCCCGGCGAAGCCCGCGAACGCCCCCGACGACGCCCTGATCGGCGACCTGCTCGCCGACGACCCGCCGCCCGCCGGGCAAGCCGACCAAGCCCTGATCAACGACCTCCTGGGCGACGCGCCACCAGCGAAACCAGCCGCGCCCGCCGAAGATCCGATGGTGGCCTACCAGCGAAAGCGCGACGCGTGGGTGGCCGTGCAGGAGCGCCTCACGCCCGGTGTGCGCGCGTTCCGCGCCGTCGACCACGCGATCGCAGCGTTCACGGTGTGGGGCGGTGGCATGTTCCGCCACGCGCTCGTCTTGCTCATCGCGGTCGGCGGCCTCACCGCATCGGCGCTGCGCGGCCACATCGCCTTACGGTCGGTCGAGACGGTGTGGGACGCGCGGCTGTCAAGCGCGATGTTGTTGGCCACCAACCTGCTGATGGCGATGTCGCAGGTGGTGCTCTACCGTAACGAGCAGGCGTCTGGCACCGAGATCCAGGACCCTGACCTCCCGCTGTGGTGGGCTGGCGCGTTCGTGCTGATGGCGGCGGTCGATGTCGTGTTCCTGCTGCGCCCGCGCAGCGGGGTGCCGGGCTTCGGCGCGCCACCGGTCCGGGACGGCGGAAGCGCCCAGCAGGCGATCGCGGCGGTGCCCCTGCACGCATGGATGGGCGTGGCGTGCTCGGTGTGGTTCCTGGGCTTCGAGCAGTACCCGGCCGGAATGGCGATCTACATGCAGAGCCTGACCGAGCACGCCCAGCTCTACCTGATGGTCGGCTTGTACGTCTGGACCGGCATGTTGCTCAAGCAGACCACGTTCGCCCCTCACGTGTTCGCGGTCCTGCGGCCGTGGAAGCTGGCCCCGGAGGTGCTCGCCATCGTGCTCGTCGCGTGCTCCGCGCTCCCGACCGCGTACAGCGGCGCGTCCGGCATCTTCGTGATCGCCGTCGGCGCGTTGTTGTTCCGCGAGCTGGTCGACGCCGGCGCGCGCCCGCAGCTCGCGCTCGCCGCCACCGCGATGTCGGGCTCGCTCGGCGTCGTGCTGCGGCCCTGTTTGCTCGTCGTCATCGTCGCGTACCTCAACCCCGTCACGACGGACGTGCTCTACGGGTGGGGCGTGTGGGTCTACGCGCTCACCGCCGTGCTGTTCGCGATCGTCGTCGTGCTCACCCGCACCAGCCCCCTGAAGGTGGCGCCGGTCGCCGAGGCGTTGCCGGCGTCGCTTCGCAACCTCGGGCCGCTGATGCCCTACTTCGCCGTCGCGCTGCTGGTGCTCGTGCTGTACGGCGTCGGCCTCGGCAGCTCGATCGACGAGCACACCGCGCCGCTGATCTTCCCCGTCGTCTTCTTGGCCTTGATCCTGCTCGAGCGCGCGCACGGGATCCAGAAGCCCGCCGCGGTCCAGGAGGCGACCGCGGAGACCACGCACCACATCGGCGCGCTGCTGCTGTTGATGTCGATGTCCATCGCGGTGGGCGGCGTGTTCGAGCGCGCCGAGGTGATGTCGTTGGTGCCCGAGCAGCTCGGCTCGGTGTGGACGACGATGGCCGCCTTGGTGGTCGTGCTCGTCGTGGTCGGCATGACGATGGATCCGTACGGAGCGGTCATCCTGGTCTCGGCGACGATCGCAGGCGTGGCCTACCGCAGCGGGATCGAGCCCGCGCACTTCTGGATGGTCGTCTTGTGCTCATTCGAGCTCGGCTACCTCACGCCGCCGGTCGCGCTCAACCACCTGCTCGCCCGCCAGGTCGTCGGCGCGCACTACGTCGAAGATGCGTCCCACGCCGCCGGCAGCTCGTGGTGGTACCGCAACGAGCGCCTCGCGCTCCCGCTCGTCGTGATGGGCACCGCGCTGCTGATCGTGGCGTTCGTCCCACTGTTGTTCACCGAGTGATCCGGCGACCGCGCCCCCTCGGTGGGGTGCGCGCACGTAGAACGTGTTCTACTCGTCGCGGGAGGACCGGATGCCGATCGACGCTACCCTGCACGCGGACGGCGTGCTCGAGCTCGTCATGCGCTACCCGCCCGTCAACGCGCTGCCGATCGAGGGCTGGCTCGGCGTCGCGCGGGCGCTGCGCTCGGTCGACGAGCGGCCGGAGGTGCACGCGGTCGTCTTGCGCGCCGACGGGCGCGGGTTCAACGCCGGCATCGACCTCAAGGAGGCGCAGGCGGGCGGCGACGCCGTGTTCCTCGAGATCAACCGAGCGTGCGCGGTGGCGTTCTCCGCGGTGCGGCAGTGCGCCGTCCCCGTGGTCGCGGCGGTGCACGGGTATTGCCTCGGCGGCGGGCTCGGCCTCGTCGGCAACGCCGACCTCGTGATCGCCAGCGACGACGCCAGCTTCGGCCTGCCCGAGGTCGATCGGGGCGCGCTGGGCGCGGCGACCCACCTCGCGCGGATGGTCCCGCTGCAGCGCGTGCGGCACATGGTCTACACGTGCGCCCGCGCGTCCGCGGCGGAGCTCCGCGGGTACGGCTCGATCCTGGACGTCGTCCCTCGCGACGACCTCCCGGCGCGCGCGCTCGCGGTCGCGCACGAGATCGCGATCCGGCCGAACCCGGTGATCCGGGCCGCGAAGGCGTCGCTCGATCACCTCGATCCCGTCGACGTGCACCGCTCGTACCGGATGGAGCAGGGCTACACCTTCGAGCTGCACATCGCCGGGCACGGCGCGCGGGCCCGCGCTGCGTTCCTCGACCGCGCTTGACGCGAAGTAGAACACGTTCTACTTTCACCGCCCCGGGGGCGCGGTGGACAAGCGGACCAACATCGACGACGCGATCGCCGAGATCGAAGACGGCATGACGATCGGCGTCGGCGGCTGGGGCTCGCGGCGTAAGCCGATGGCGCTGGTGCGCGCGCTCGCCCGCTCGGGTCGTCGAGACCTGACCCTGGTCACCTACGGCGGGCCGGACGTCGGGTGGCTGTGCGCGGTCGGGGCGGTCCGGCGGGTGGTCACCGGTTTCGTCTCGTTGGACTCGATCCCGCTCGAGCCCCACTGGCGGGCGGCGCGGGAGGCCGGGCGGGTCGCGCTGGTCGAGCGCGACGAGGGCATGATCTGGTGGGGTTTGTACGCCGCGGCCAACCGCCTGCCGTTCTTGCCGATCCGGGCCGGGCTCGGGAGCGACATCCTGCGCCTCGATCCGTCGCTTCGTACGGTCACTTCCCCGTACGACGACGGTGAGACGCTCATCGCGGTGCCGGCCACCCCGCTCGACGTCGCGCTGCTGCACGTCAACCGCGCCGACGCGTCGGGCAACCTGCAGGTGCTCGGTCCGGACGCCCACTTCGACGAGCTGTTCGCGGGGGCCGCCCGGCGCGTGATCGCGTCGTGCGAGGCCGTCGTGGCTACGTCGACGCTCCGCGAGCACCCCCCCGCCACCGTCGTCGTGAACCGCACCGCCGTGCACGCGGTGGTCGAGGCGCCGCGCGGCGCGCACTTCACGGCGAACACCCCTGACTATGGGCGGGACGAGGCGTTCCAGCGCGTGTACGCCGCCGCGGCGAAGGACCCTGCCGCGTGGGAGGCGTTCCGCGCGCGCTATGTCGACGTCGACGAGGCCACCTATCAGCGCGCGGTGGCGCCATGAGCCCGTCACTCGCCGATTATTGCGCGGTGGCCCTCTCGGACGCGTTCCTCGGGGACGGCGAGATCCTGGCGTCGCCGATGGGCTGGATGCCGGCGCTCGGGGCACGGCTGGCCGCCAGCACCCACGCGCCCGACCTCGCGCTGTCCGACGGCGAGGCCCTCCTGCTCGACGGGGTGCCGCCGCTCGGTGACGAAGCGGGCTGGCCGTGGGCTGCCCCCCTCCCTTATCGATCTGTGTTTCATACGGTGTGGAGCGGCCGACGGCACGTGATCATGGGCGCCTCCCAGATCGACGCGTTCGGCGACCAGAACATCGCACGGGTCGGCCCGCACGAGCGGCCTACCCGCGAGCTGATCGGCACCCGCGGGGCGCCCGGCAACACCATCAACCACGCGGTCACCTACTGGGTCGCCGAGCACAACCCCCGGGTGTTCGTCGAGGCCGTCGACGTTGTGTGTGGGGTCGGGACGGCCCGCGCGCGCGCGCTCGGCGCGGGCGGCCGCTTCCACGACCTGCGGCGGGTCGTCAGCAACCTCGGCGTGCTCACCCCCGACGCGTCCGGGCGGCTCGTCGTCCGCTCGGTGCACCCGGGGGTCGACCCGGCGCTGATCGTGGCGCGGACGGGGTTCTCGCTCACCCTGCCCGACCCGATCCCGTGGACGCGGGATCCGACCGACGACGAGCTTCGGATCCTGCGGCGCCTCGACCCGCGGGGCCTCGCCGCGCGCGAGCTGCCGCGGTGAGCGCGCTCGACACCCCGTTCGCCAGGCGCTTCGGCCTCAAGTGGCCGATCGTGCAGACCGGTATGGGGTGGGTGTCGGGGGCGCGCCTGACCGCCGCGACCAGCGACGCCGGTGGCCTCGGCGTGCTCGGCGCCGCGACCATGACGCTGGGCGAGCTGGACGCCGCGATCGGCAGGATCAAGGCGCGCACCGACCGCCCGTTCGGGGTCAACTTCCGGGCCGACCAAGAAGACGTCGACGCGCGTGTGGACCGGCTGGTCGCCGCCGGCGTCGCGGTGGCGTCGTTCGCGCGGGCGCCGTCGAAGGAGGTCGTCGACCGGCTGCACGCGGGCGGTCTGTACGTCATCGCGACGGTGGGCGCGCCGCGTCACGCCGAGAAGGTCGCCAAGCTCGGCGTCGACGCCCTGATCGCGCAAGGCGGGGAAGGCGGCGGTCACACCGGGGTGGTCCCGACGGCGCTGTTGGTCCCGGCGGTCGTCGACGCCGTCGATCTGCCGGTGCTCGCCGCGGGCGGCATCCGAGACGGTCGCGGGCTCGTCGCCGCGCTCGCGTGGGGAGCGCAAGGCGTCGCGATGGGCACGCGCTTCTTGCTGACCCAGGAGTCGACCGTGCCCGACGCGGTAAAAGCGCGTTACCTCGCGGCCAAGATCGACGGGACGACCGTCACCGACGCGGTCGACGGGGCGCCCCAACGCGTGTTGCAGACCGACTTCGTTGCGGCCCTGCTGCGGTCAGGCCCCCTCGCCCGCCTGCTGCGCGGGGCGCGACACGCGCTGGCGCTGCGTCGGTACACCGGAGCGACGGTCGGCGGCTTGCTCTCGGAGGGCCTCGCGATGCGGGACCGGCACGGGCTCAGCGCCGCGCAAGTGGTCATGGCCGCGAGCGCGCCCGCGCTCACCCGTGCGGCGCTGGTCGACGGGGACCTCGACGCGGGCGTGCTCCCCGCTGGCCAGGTCGTCGGGCTGATCGACGATCTGCCCACCGTCGAGGCCTTGCTCCACCGAATGGGCGACGAGGCGCTGGTGGTGCTGGAGCGCCTCGCGGCGCCCCCGGAGGTGCGTCGTGTCGGATGAGCTCGTGATCGTGACACGACGGGGCCCGGTGGCCGTCGTGACGATGAACCGCCCGCGGTACCGCAACGCGCAGAACGTGGCGTTGACCCATGCGATCGACCGCGCGTTCGTCGCCGCGGTCGAGGACGACGAGGTGCGCGTCATCGTGCTCGCCGGAGCCGGTGAACACTTCTCCGCGGGGCACGACATCGGCACGCCGGAGCGCGACATCCACCACGACTTCCCGCGCGTCGCGACGACGGCGTGGCCGCACGCTGACAAAGCAGGCGCCGAGGCGATGTTCGTGCGGGAAGCGGAGGCGTACCTCGGCATGTGTCGTCGGTGGCGCGACCTCCCGAAGCCGACCATCGCTGCGGTCCAGGGCGCGTGCGTCGCGGGTGGGCTGATGCTGATGTGGGCGTGCGACCTGTGTGTCGCCTCGGAAGACGCGTTCTTCGCCGATCCCGTCGTCCGGATGGGCATCCCGGGGGTCGAGTACTTCGCGCACCCGTTCGTGCTGCCGCCGCGCGTCGCCAAAGAGCTGTTGTTCACCGGCGATCGCATGGACGCCCACCGCGCGGCCGCGCTCGGCATGGTCAACCGGGTGGTGCCGCGCGAGCGCTTGCTCGACGAGGCCCTCGCGCTCGCCGACCGCGTCGCGCAGATGCCGCGGTTCGGGCTGATGCTGACCAAGAAGGCGGTCAATCAAGCGGAAGACCGGATGGGGCTCCGCGACACGATGGACGCGACCTTCGGCCTGCACCACCTCGCGCACGCCCACAACGCGCTGACCGCGCCCGACCACCTCGGTGGGCAGACCGTGCGGAGCATGAAGCGTGGGAGCACCGAATGAACCTCGATTGGTCGGCAGAAGATCAGGCGTTCCGCGCCGAGGTTCGGGCGTGGCTGGCCGCGCACGTGCGGCCGTTGCCGTCCGGCGACACCGAGGCGGGGTTCGCCGCCGGGCGGGTCTGGGAGCGCGAGCTGTTCGACGCCGGGTGGGCCGTCGTCTCATGGCCGGCCGCGTTCGGCGGGCGCGGCGCCTCGTTGGCCCAGTGGTTGATCTTCGAGGAGGAGTACTGGGCCGCCGGCGGGCCGCCGCGCGTCACCCAGAACGGCATCTTCTTGGTCGCTCCTGCGCTGTTTCAGTTCGGGACCCCGGCGCAGCAGGCCCGGTACCTGCGCCCGATGGCGCGCGCCGACGAGGTGTGGGCGCAGGCGTGGTCCGAGCCGGGCAGCGGAAGCGATCTCGCGAGCCTGCGCACCTCCGCGCGGCGCGTCGACGGAGGGTGGCGGATCACCGGGCAGAAGACGTGGTGCACGCGCGCGGGGTGGTGCGACCGCCTCTACGCGCTGGTGCGCACCGATCCCGCCGCGAAGAAGCCGCACCAAGGCCTCACCGCGATGATGGTCGACGTGCACCAGCCTGGCGTCTCGGTGCGGCCCTTCGGGCGGCTCGACGGAGATCCCGGCTTCGCCGAGGTGTTCTTCGACGACGCGCTCTGCGCGGACGGCGACGTGCTCGGCCTTGTGCACGGCGGCTGGGGGGTAGCGATGGCCACGACGGGCTCGGAGCGCGGGTTGACCCTGCGCAGCCCGGGCCGGTTCTTGGCGACCGCGGAGCGGCTCCGCGTGCTCGTGCAGCAGCGGGCGTCGGGCGACCCGGTGGCGGCGCGCGCGCTTGGCCGGTTGTGGACCCGAATGGAGTCGTATCGGTTGCAGACCCTCGAGGTGATCGCGTCAGCGAGCCACGACGGGTCGTCGTCGAGCCTCGCGAAGCTCTGGTGGTCCACCTGGGACGTCGAAGCCCATCAATTCGCGATGGACCTGCTCGGGCCCGAGGCCGAGCGGGACGACGGGGAGGCGGGGGTGTGGACACGCGGGTGGCAGTTCGCGCTCGGTGGGCCGATCTATGCAGGCACGAACGAGATCCAGCGCAACATCGTCGCGGAGCGGCTGCTCGGCTTGCCGAGGGGTTGATCGCCGTCACGACGCCTCGGAAGGGTCCTCGATCAGGTGCTCCAGGCCCGTGAAGTCGAGATCCGGGAACACTCGGTAGGCGACGCGCACGAGCACCTGTTGACGCACGTTCAACGACAGCCTCCGCACTGCCAGGAGTTGCTCGGGTGGAAGAACCGACGAAAAGACAATGTCGAATGCCTCACGCGCTGCCTGCGACGATTGCCTGAGTTCATGCAACGCAGATGCGGTGCGCTCGCGTAGGTGCTCCCACGTGTCCCGTGCGGCTTTGCCCCTTCGAAACACCGACGAGAACATCGCTCCCGTCGGCTTCGGGGATTCACCAACGAGCAATCCCACCAACCACGCCTCCTGGACGGCGGCTGCTACACGGGGTTCGACTTCCGATCGCCCCAGAGGAAGGTCGGCAAACGCGCCGTCCATGAACGCGCGCGCGGCGGCATCCTTGGCGAAGCGCCACAGCAAGAAATGCCGCGGGTGCCAAGGAACCCGCCCAAGGGGCGCACCTTTGGTCTCGGTTTCCACCAGCGCAAGGACCTCCGTGAGCCAACGCGACCACCGCGCAGCCCGGACCACGTCCTCCGTGCTCAGGTCGTCCCGGAAGACGAAGTCGTACAGTTCACCGAAGTGCTCGGCTTTGCGCGCCCGCGCCCACTCCGGCCGGTCGCGGACCGTGCAAAGCAGCACCTCAGCGAGGTCCTCGGGCGTCACCGCGCCGCTCGGGCGCGGTGAGACACGCTTTCGCAGGTACGTGATCCCCGCCTCAGCCAGGATCAGCTCGATGCGCCGCTGCACTGGATCGTTCGCGCGCAGGTCGCGCAGGTCGACCGGGCTCTGGTTGTTGGTCGCCAGCGTGACACCGGCCACGAACTCGCGCTGCTCGTCCGGCAGCTCGTACAACCGCACCAATACGTACGTCTGGTCGAACGCGTCCTCTTTCTGGCGGGCGAGCACGCTGCGGATGGTCGCCGCGGTCTGCCCTCCGTTGACGATCTGCAGCCCCTTCACCTGCACGATCCAGTCGCGCTTCTGGATGGCGTTGTACCGGAACTGCCCACAGATCAGCGTGACGCCGTTGTTGAGGAAGTAGAAGTCCGGTCGGGTCTCGGGCGACGCGAGCGTGCTGGCGATGGCGCGGTTCACCCGGTTCTGCCGACCGAGGAAGCGCCGGATGTTGCCTTCGAGCAGCCGCTCGCCGTGGGTCTCCATCAACCGGGCGAGCTCACGCACCGGCAACCGGCCGACGATCACCCGCCGGAACGCGAAGTCGTCTTCCACCAACGCGGCGCCGGAGAACCGGAGCTCGTCGTCCACGGGCTTCACCGCTTGCAGCAGGCCCACGATGCGCTCGGCGTCGAGGTGCTCGAAGCGCACCTGATCCGCCGGCAGGCCGCTGGCGTCGATGACGTGCTGCCCGTTGGGGTCCCACGGGCGCCCGTTGCTGACGCACACCACCGTGATGTCTGGGATCGCGCCGTCCCGCAAGAACGAGCGGACCTCGTCGACCCGCGCGACGAGCTGCTCGTTGCCCCGGATCTCTGCGCCCGGGTCGAACAACCGCGACACGGTGGTCGCGATCTTCTGGAGCTCGTTCGTAGGGAACGCGCCGACGCCTCGCTTGCTCCCCGAGTGGTACTTGACCTGGAACAGCACGACCTGGATCTGCCCCCGACCCGGCATGACGTGCAGCGCGTCGACGCCGAGGTCGCCCTCGCCGTCGGTCAAGGTGCGGAGCGCGTCTTCGATGTCGACGCCGAGGTGCGTGGCCACGCCCAGCGCCACGAAGGCCCTCGCCCGCGCGCGGGCCGCGTCGGCGCCCAACACGTCCCCGTGGCGCTCGACGATCCCGGCGACGCGCTGGTCGACGATCCCGAGGTTGATGTCCACACGCCCTCCGACGGACGCCGACTAACCCGCGGCGGCGAGTCACCCATCGCGCCGCCCGACGGGCCAAGCTTGACGCCAAGTAGAACACGTTCTACTTTCACCGACCGAGCGGCTGCTCGGCTTGCCGAGGGGTTGTCGTGTACGCCGCCATGAACGAGGAGCAGCGCGCGATCGTGGACGCCGTCGTGGCCGTGCTCGCCGACCAGTGCAGCCCGGCCGCGGTCCGGGCGTCGTGGGCTGACGACGCGGAGCCCGCCCGCGCCGAGCTCGTCGAGCTCGGCCTGCTCGCCCTCGCGGTCCCCGAGGATCACGGTGGCCTCGGCCTCGGCCTCGTCGCGCTCGCGCCCGCGCTCGTCGCGGCAGGCGAGGCAGCGTTGCCCGGCACCCTCGCGATCGACGCCGCCGTCGTCGCGCCGTTCCTCGCCCGGATCGGCCACCCGGACGCCGAGGCGGCACGGGAAGGCGTCGTTCGGGTCGCCGTCGACCCGGGCTCGGGGCTCGTCGACGGGGCGGATCGCGCGTCGTGGTTGCTCACGCTGGCTGACGACGGCGTCACCGGGGGGCCGTTCGGCGCGTCCCGCGTGCCGACCACCGACGGC
>CAIUDO010000245.1 GCA_903897935.1 uncultured Pseudomonadota bacterium | reverse complement strand
GCAGATCGTCTTCGGTGCCGGTGGACTGCGCGATCGCGATGCACGGGTACTCGTCGCAGTCGATGTCGCGCACGTTGAGCCCCTCGACGCTCGCGAGCGCGGCGGTGACGTGCTCCTTGAACCCCTCCGGGCTGACCCACGGATGCGCGTCGTCGGGGAACGGGCGCGCTTCGCCTTGGTATTGTGCGAGCTGACCCGACACGAACGTGTTCTGCAGGGTCAACGACGCGACCTGTGCCTCCAGGTCGGCGACGTACTGGGCGACCGCGGGGTCGAGCGTACGATCGGCGACCTGGGCGGGACGGGACGGCGGCGGCGGCGTGTCGGGCGCGCCGATCTGCACGACGCGGGTGGTGCCGGCGGGGACCTCGATAGGCGGCCCATCGTCGGGGGTGGTGAGCACGGCGGTGCCACGCAGCACGGCCACCGTCACGACGGCGCCGCCCGCGGCGGACAGCAGGTGGGACTTCATGGGGACCTCCGCCACGCCCCTACGCGGGGCGTCTGGGTGAGGTTCCACCCGCACCCGCGCGTGTCCGTCGACGGTGACGATGGCGCCGGGCACGACCACGTCGACGGCGCCAACGACGTCTTGGTGACCTTCGAGCAGGGTGAGGGTGGCGGGCGGCTCATCGGGGATCAACACCAGCGCGGCGAGCGCCGCGAGCGCGGCGAGCCCACCGAGGGGGGCCACCATGGGCGAACGCCGTCTCCGGCGGACGACCCGGCTGCGCAGCGCGGCCGGCGGCGTCGGGTTCGGCAACGCGGCGAGCTGCGCTTCGAGCGCGCCGAGGCGGCGCCACGCCGCGGCGAGCTCGGGATCGACGTCGATCTCGGCGCGAAGCGCGGCGGACTCGACGGGCGGGAGGTCGCCCGACCGGAGCTGGGACAGCGCGACGAGGCGCTCTTCGGGGATGGTCATGCGTCCTCCGCCATCAGCGTGACGAGCCGAGCGCGCGCGCGGTGCAGGCGTGACTTCACCGTGCCGATCGCGACCCCCTCCTCGAGCGCGATCTGCTCGAGCGGGACGCCGTGCTGGTGGTGCAGGACCACGACGCGTCGGTGCGCCTCCGGCAAGCGCAGCAGCGCGCGCTCGAGCGCGGCCGCCCGCGACGCCGCGACGAGCCGCTCGTCGACGGGCCTGGCAGGATCGGCAAGATCGGGCAGCTCCACCACCTCACCGCGCACCTTCCTCCGTCGGTGGCGGTCGATGAGCACCCGATGGGTGATGGTGACGATCCAGGCGCCGAGGGTGCCGCGCTCGCCGTCCCAGGCGTCGAGCGACCGCGCCACGCGCTCCCACACGTCCTGGTACGCGTCCTCGGCGTCCGGCGTGAGGCGACGACACAGGCCCCACACGGCGGGACCCCAGGCCTCCACCAGGGTGGCCCACGCGCCCGGCGCGCCGGCTCGGGCGCCGTCGACGTCGATCAGGGCGGGATCGAGCCGGTCCGCGCGGCTCACGGTGTGTGCGTGGGGGGCATACCTTGGCGCTACGCGCGGGCGTGGCGGAGGTTCCGTCGACGGAGGACCACGAGCCCGATCACGAGCGCCCACCCCGGCGCGGGCGCGCCCGTCTGGCAGCGGCACGCCTTCGGGTCGCCGTCTCCGGGGGAGACGCCCGCAGAGGTGTCGACGGGGCGGTCGGTGTCGCCGGTGTCGGGCGCGTCGTCGGGCACCTCGGCGGCGACCGCGGCGATCTCGTCCGGGTCGAGCGCGCCGTCGTACAGGCGCACGTCGAACAGCTCGCCGGCGAACCGCCGCTCGTACCCGCCGATCAGCAGCGGCGCGGCGGCGGGGGACGCGGGCAGCCGGCCGTACGCGCGCCCGATCTCCGCCCCGTCCACGTAGAACGTGACGTTCATCCATCGATCGATCACGAGCGCGACGTGGGTGGCGACGTCCAGGGGCGGCCTGAACGGGGCGTCGAACGTCTCCTGGCCGTTGATCTCGAGGTTCAGGCTCGCGCCGTCAGGGCCGAGGCCGAGCCGCCAACCCCCGGTGTCGCTCCCGTAGATGGTCATCCCACGCAGCGCGGTCGGCACGATCCAGGCGGTGACCGTGACGTTCGAGGGGCGGTCGGAGGACGCGTCGGCGTAGACGTCGTCTCCCGGGGCGAAGTCCCAGGTGCCGAGCAAGGGCGGCGTCGCGGTGTCGACGAGCACCGGCGCGTCGACGGTGGTGGTGAGGCCGACCGCGTCCCGGGCGACGACCCGCGCGTACACGGTCCCGTCGGGCAGCGCCGCGCTCCCGGACCACCACCCGGACGTGCCGATCTCGGTGGGGCCGAGCAGATCGTCGCCGCCGACGGTGCTCCCGACCGTGAGCGTGGCCCCGGCGACGCCCGTCTCCGGGTCGTGGAAGCCGGGCCACCACAGCTCCAGGGCGCCCTCGGTCGCGACCACCCCGTCCGGCGCCACGACCGACCCCGCCCACGGGGGAGACACGTCGGCGAGCGCGCGCACGAACGCCGGGGTCGCCGGGCCGTCCCACACCGCGACGGCGTCGAGGCTGCCTGCGAAGTGCCCGTCGGCGCCGTTGCTCCCGAGGAACCACCCCGCCGACGACGGATCGGGCAGCGCGCCCATCGAGACCTCGCCGCGCGGCCACCCATCGACGAAGAACGTCGCGGTCCCGCCTGCGTCGACGGACACCGCGACGTGGGACCACGCGCCGAGCGGCAGCACGACGGGCACGACGGCGTCGGCGTAGCCGACCGCGGTGAACACGAGCGCGGGGTGCCCCGTGTCCGTCGTGGTGGTGCCGAACACGAACCCGCCGTCGGTCCACCCGTCGACCGCGAGCACCCGCATCAGTCCGGCCCGATCGGGGCGCACCCAGGCGGCGACGGTCAGGCCGCCGGAGGACGGGAGATCGAGCGGCCCCACCGCGACGTCGCCGGCGCAGTCGAGGTGCACCGCGGTGCCGAACCGCGCGTGCGGCGCTTCGACGCCCAAGGTCGCGCCGGCGCCGAGCGACCCGGCGACGCCGGAGACTGCGTCCACGGCGTCGCTGTCGAGCGACCACGACGCCGACAGGGTGGGCTCCCGGGTGGGGTATGTGCGGGCCACGCACCCGACGCTGGTGGGGGCGAGCGACACCTCGATCGTGGCCACGCCGCCTGCGATCACCGGGGACAGCGGCGTTTCGGCCCAACAATCCGTCCACGTGTCGCCGGGGGCGGTGGGCACCCGCAGCACGGGGCCGGTGATCGTGGCCGCGCTCGGGTTGTACAGCGTCCACACGGACGCGCCGGGGCTGTCGAACCGGTTCGCGCGCACGTCGGGGTGGGCGGTCGGGACGAGCGGCGTGGGGTCGCCGGTCGCGAACGCCTCGTAGCGCCGCAGGATCGACCACGTGCGGTTGATGAGCTCCAGCGTCTCGGGGGCGAACCACGGGTCGTCGGTGAGGTAGCCCATCAGGCGCTGGCCTTCGCCGTTGAAGAACGTCAGCGCGACCGCGAGCGCGTCGTCGTCCAGCGGCTCGTCCTGGGTGAGCAGCTCGAAGGTCTTCGTGTCCGGCAACGCGAACCGGGACATGTGCACCGGCTCGGCGCGCGCGTCGGCCCGAAACGAAGTCACCGCCTCGGTGAACGCGCCGTCTTGCCACGCGCTCTGCACGTCGGTCGGCAACGACTCGGAGAACAGCACCTGCCGGGGAGACAGCGCGACGCGGGCCGCTTGCACGAGCCGCAGCTCCTCCTCGATCTGGTGGGACGGCGCGGCGTGCTCGTGGCCCTCGGCGTAGCACGGGTACTGGTACCCGAAGCCGATCTGGTCGAGGTAGTAGCCGTCTGCGCCCACGCGGAGCTCGTTGCGGCGCAGATCCCAGATCGCGAGGTGGTCGCGGCGGTCCGCGGTGCCCGGGCACACGTGCCAGACGTCGCCCCACGTCAGGTACGGCGTTCCGTCCGCTTCTTCGAGCTGCCACCCGTCGCCATACGTGCGGCCGGTGATCGATTCCCGGTCCAGCAGGACGCCCTCGACGTACAGGTCGACCCCGGTGCCGTCGGCGCGCACGGCGTCGATGGCGGCCTTCAGGGCGTCGGGCGCGCCGATCGTGCCCCACGGGGTGTAGTCGCCGACCCGCCCGTTGACGTCGTCCTGGCCCCAGTCGAACACGTGGACCCAGTCGACCCCGCCGAACGCGGCGCGGTCCTCGTCGAGCAACGACTCGATGTCGATGACGCCGGTCGTCGGGTCGAACGCGCCGGGGTGCGGCCCGAGCACCACGTTGTCGTGCAGGTGGATCTGTCGAAGGTGAAACGCTTGCCGGAACGCCTCGTTACGCGGGACGGCGGGCGCGCGCCACGCCCGCGTCCACCGGGTGTAGGCGTCGAGGGCGTCGTGCCAGTCGGCCCCGACCCCGACCGAAGCCTCCAGCGTGACCGAGCCCCCGGCAGGGACCTCGATCGTCGGCCAGTCGACGTAGAGGGCGGCGCGGTCGTCGGGGGTCTTGGCGAGCCCGAACGTCTTGGCTCGGCCGGTCGTGTCGCGCGTCATCATCCACAGCACGCCCGCGTCGCCCTCGGCGACCACCTCGAACTGGAGCGGGAACAACCCGCCGTAGTAGCGGAGGTGGGTCGTCGCTTCGTCGTCGAAGATAGGGCCCAACGCCGGGAACACGTACGACAACGACGCCGGGGTGTCGGCGCCGACGCCCGCGAGGTCGGGGAATCGGACGTCGACGCGGCGGGTGCTGGCGGTCGGGTTGACCAGGGTGAGCGACAGGGAGAGCTGGCCGTCAGGCAGCGATGATGCCGACACGGTCGAGGTGATCGACGTGTCGGTGACCGTCGCGATCGGCGTCGGGTCGGTCACCCACGACGCGCCGGTGCGGTGGCTGACCAACGAAGTGAGCGTGTCTCCGTCGATCGTGGCGGTCAGCGCCCCGGTGGCGACGTCGGCGGCGAAGGCGTGGGCGGCGAGCAGGATGAGCATGGGCGGAGTGTAGCGCTGGACGGCTCCGATCGCGTACGTCGAGAATTGTTCGGTGCGGCCGTTTACGGTAACGTGCGACGCGACACAATCCCGGCCTGGGAGGGCACATGTTGGGGCTGTTGCTCGTCGCGGCCGCGCTCGCGCGCGCGCCTCAGGCCTCGGACTTCGACGCCTGGTCGCTCGGAGACCGGGTGTGGACACCCGACACGATCTCGTTGGCGTCGATGGGCTTGGACGCCGCGTTCTCGAAGGGGTACGCGTTCGAGGTGCTGCTCGGCGCGACCCCGGTCGGCTTCGTGGTCGTGGCCGACGGTGCGGTGGGCATCAGCCCGGTCGGCGCGTCGAACCGCGTGCGCCTGGCGAACCAACGGGCGGTCTTGTTGGGCGAGCCGGTCGACGAGGTGCGGCCGATGCTCGACGGCGCGCCGTGGCGTCGTGAGCTGGACCTCGCGGTGGTGCTCGGCGCCGACGCGCTCGCGCTGCTGCCCGCCGAGGCCAT
>CAIUDO010000244.1 GCA_903897935.1 uncultured Pseudomonadota bacterium | reverse complement strand
GGCACGCCCGCCTCCCCCGCGACGGCGCGGGCGAGCAGCGTCTTGCCGGTGCCGGGGCCGCCCATCAGCAACACACCCTTCGGGATGCGGCCGCCAAGGCGGGTGAAGCGCTTCGGATCCTTCAGGAACTCGACGATCTCCTCGAGCTCGGCCTTACACTCGTCGATGCCGGCGACGTCTTCGAACGTGACGCGCCGCGCGCCTTCGCTGTGCAGCTTGGCCTTCGCCTTCCCGAAGTTCATCGCGCGGCCGTTCGAGCCTTGCAGGTTGCGTACGAACCAGAAGAAGAACGCCGCCATCGCGGCGAGCGGCAGCAGCGTGAACAAGCCGGTGAGCCAGATGGTGTCGTCGACCGTGGGCTCGAACTCGGTGGCCACGCCGTGCTCGCGGAGCACCGACAACGCGCTCGACGCGTCGGCCGGGCCATACGTGACGAACGAGGTGCCATCGGCCAGGGTGCCGGAGATCTCCTGGCCCTGGAACGTGACCTGCGCCACGAGGCCCTCAGCCACCTTCTGCTCGAACACCGAGTACCGAAGGTCTTCCGGGGCGCGCTCCGCCTCGCCGCGGAGCACGAACACCGCGAGCAGCATGAGCGCGACCACGAACCAGAGCACGTTGGGGCGGGTGAGGTTCTTCATCCGTCGCTGTTCCGCGCGGACGGCCCGGGTGACCCCGCGTCGCGGGAGGGCTCGTCGTCCGCGTGCTCTTGTACACCGGAGGCGGCGCGCGCAAGCCTGCGGGTCGGAAGTCGTGAGCGGGATCGCGCTGCGCACCCTGAAGATCAGCCTGAACCCGGCGTAACGCCGCACGACGCCGCAGTCGCGCGGCCGCGACGATCAGGACGCGTCGGAGTCCGGCTCGATGGCGCGCTTTGGCGCTTGCTCCGCCGCGAGTCGCGCTGCGCTGCGGCCGATCGCGCGGGTGGCGCCCGGCCGGATCGCCTCCAGCAACGGCAACACTTCGTGACGAACCCTGTTGCGCAGGTGCGCGGGGTCACGGTTCGTCGGGTCCTCGCGCCACTCGAGGCCCCGGTGGCGCGCCCACGCCTCGAGCTGCGCGCGGTCGACCCCGAGCAGCGGCCGCACGACGTCGGAGGAGCGCCAGACCATGCCGCCCACGCCGCGCGGACCGGTGCCGCGCATCAGGTTGATGAGCACGGTCTCGGCGAGATCCCCGCGGTGGTGCGCGACCGCGATCCGGTCGGCGCCGACGCTGCGCAGGGCCGCGTAGCGGGCGTCACGGCAGGTCGCCTCCGACGCCCCCGCCCCGAGCGCGAGCGCGAACCGGTGCGCGCGCAGGCCGTGCCGGGCCG
The DNA here is from genome assembly GCA_903897935.1 of uncultured Pseudomonadota bacterium. GTDB lineage: Bacteria > Myxococcota_A > UBA796 > UBA796 > CAIUDO01. The sequence continues at coordinate 831 of CAIUDO010000244.1, read as the reverse complement.
CCTCTGCGCACACGAAGTCGGCCTCGTCGGCTTGCCCCGCGCGGGTGCCGTGGTCGCAGGTGGCCACCTCCAGCGCGCCCCCGTGCCACCCTGCGGTGACGACCAGCAGATCGAGCAGGCACACCGAGTCGAGGCCGCCGCTCACCGCGACGACGACGCGCGCGCCGGGCGCCCACAGCGCGTGCCGCCGGATCGCCTCGCCGACCACGAAGCGCAGGCGGGACGGGGTCACGTCGGGGTCCGCGCCGACAGCGCGCGCAGCGCGGCCGGGTCGTCGGGGACCGCGACGTCCTGCAGCGCGCGCACCCGAAACGTCGCGGCGCACGCCTCGCATCGGTAGGTGATCACCAAGTCGGCGCCGCGCACCTCGAGGCCGACCGCGCGCATCGGCGCCTGACACGTCGACGCGCGATCGCCAGGGACGACGTCGAGGTGGCGCGAGGTCAAGCACCACGGACAGTGGTCGCGGGCGGTCCGCCCGGCGGGGGGCACGTCGCGGCCGCACCGAACGCACACGAACGCCTCGTCGCGCGCGGTCAGGGTGCGGGTGACCTGCGCGGCGTCGGATCGGTCGAGCGCCCACCGGAGCAGGCGCTTGGTGGGCCACTCGGACGCTTCCTCCACCACGTCGGGCGACACCGCGACCACCCGGTTGACCAGCGCCGCGCGCGCCTCGGCGTCGTCGCGGAGCGCCTCGGCGGCGCGCTTGAGCGGCCCGCGCCCGCGCCGCGCGGCCGCGACCGCGGCGTCGGCGCGCAAGTCGCCGCTCCCCGGGGCAGCTCCTCGACCACCACGACGATCACCCGATCCCCGCGCGCCAGCCGCTGGACG
>CAIUDO010000243.1 GCA_903897935.1 uncultured Pseudomonadota bacterium | reverse complement strand
GGTCGTCGCAGTCGCCCCCCGCCGCGACGTAGAACGGCGGCGCCTCACACGCGGTGACCGCGACGGCGTCGTCGCCGTACCCGTCGTCGTCGTGGTCGACGTACCAGTTCGAACCGGGGGCGTCTTCGTCGACGAGCGCGTCGCAGTCGTTGTCGACCCCGTCGCACGCCACGGCGGCGCCGGGGTACGCGCGCGCGTCGAGGTCGTCACAGTCGCCGGGAGCGGCGACGAACCCGGCGGGCGCGGCGCACGCGCTCACGACGAGCGCGCCGCCGGCGCCGTCTCCGTCGGCGTCGGCGTACCAGTCCGTCGCCGCCCCGACCGAGGCGTCGTCGTCGTCGCAGTCTTCGGAGGTGGGCACCCGTCGGCGTCGCGGTCGGTCGACGGCTCGCTGTCGGTGTCCGTGTCGGTGTCGGCGTCCGTGTCGGTGTCGGTATCGGTGTCGGTATCGGCGTCGGCGTCCGCGTCGCGGTGGACGCAGTCTCGATCGGATCCTTGGCGCCGCACGCGAACACGATCAGCAGCGTCGGCCAGCCCAGCATCGTCGCCCCCTCTCAGGAGCGTACTGCGGCCGCAGGCGTCCTGCCGTCAGATCAGGCCCAAGCCCAACGCGACGAGCCCCGCGCCGATCGCCCCGACCCCGTACGAGACGGGCTTCAATCCGTTATTGTACGCGAAGAACGAGACACCGAGCGCACCAAAACCCGCGATCACCGCAAACATCGCTCACCTCGCGGTCGAATCGCGCTTCCGTCGAACGTCCGTTCATCGTCGGTAGCATGCAGGTGGTGCGTCCGTCCACCCGACCACGGATGGGTCCACGGCTTGCTGTCGTTGGTCGCGCCCGCGATGGTCGTAGGGGCGGGATTCATCGCGCCCGTCGCGCCGGCGGAGACCCCGCGCGTCCTGCGATGGGGTCCTGCTGCGATGGGGGCCGCTCGAATCTCTCGGCTCACCACGGAGTCTCGGAGGAACCCGGAGGATTCTCGTACGTAACCACCGGATACGGATCGTTCCATGTTCGACGTAGTACCGCAGCTTATCAGTCAAGTTTCGGCGGAGACTTTGGTCCGAGCCCGGCTCTGAGTCCGACACGGGGCGCCAGTTGTGGGATCGTTCGCACTGATTCGAGCCCGACCGACGGTCGCTTGATCGATACGAATCGTCGTAGCGGTGGTGGTCGATGTGGGCAACGCGTCGCTTGATCCGGCGGGAAGCCGGCTTAGACCCTCGCCGCGACGGGTTGTCCAAGGGTGGGCGACCGTGTGCGACCCGTCGACTCGGCGTGAGCGGGTCGGGTGGCGGGGCGCAGGGTCGTGCACGGTCGCCCACGCCCGGCATCGTCCACCGCCGTCCCCTGCACGGCCCCGCGACCCACGTGGGTCGGGCGTGGGTCGGGTCGTGCCGGCACGGTCACAGCCAACGCCGGCTGGGGACGATGACGGGCGTGGACGATCGTGCACGAACCTGCGGGATCAGCGGGTCGACCGTCTTCGCGTGTGCACGGGTCGCACACGGTCGCCCACCCCCTTGGACAACGCGTCGCCGCGATCGTGGCCACCGGTTCGAACGGGATCATGGCGACGCGTTGCCCACATCGCCCCCAGCCGCTACGACGATGATCCAATAGTTAACCAACATTATCGGCGGTCACCGCGGTTGCGTGTTTCGTATGTGGTGATAGGTGGTGCGTATGGAGGGCGCGATGTCTCCCGCTGAATGTTCGTCGCTTCATGCCCGAATTGTGTCGTTGTGGCAGGCTCGGATGGCGCACGATCTCGAGCTGATGCGGCTGCTGAGCGAGCTTGAGGCGGCGCGCGGGTACCGCGCTGTGGGGTTCGCGACGTTCGCGGAATACGCCGCCTCCGTGCTGCAGATGCCCGCTCGGCAAGCGCGGGACCTCGTGCGCGTCGCCCGCGCGCTGCCCGCGCTGCCCGCGCTCCAGCAGGCGATGGCGGACGGCCACCTCGG
>CAIUDO010000242.1 GCA_903897935.1 uncultured Pseudomonadota bacterium | reverse complement strand
GAGCGGGCGCTGGCGCGGACGGTGCGGACGGCGCCGCCCGACCAAGCGCGCGGGCGGCGAGCGCGGCGGGGGTGGCGCCGCGCGGGTTGCGGCCGAGCTCCTTGGAGACCGACATGAGTGACGGCTCGGAGGAGGCGAACGTGCTGCGCGCGACCGCCGGCGACCCGCCGACCTCGCGGCTCCGCCCCGACGGGGTGCTGAGCGCGCGGCCCGACGGGCGAGGCTCGTCCGCCGAGTCGTCGAGCACCTCGAATTCGCCGGACTCGTTCTCCATCATCACGTAGCCGGACTCTTCGGTGACTTCATCGGTGCGGCCGCTCGCGTCGATCACCAGCGCCCACCCTTCAGGTGGCTGGACGAGCCCGCAGCTCGGGCAACGAGGAGCGGTAGCAGCGAGCATCGCCTCGCACCGCGGACACGCAGTCGTAGGCTGTGATGACGGACGAATCGTGAGCACCGACTTCCCTGGGAAGGAGGATCGCCGCGTTCGCGGCGCTATCACCACGACCCCCGCATGATGACCGCTTTTCCGCGCTTTGTCTACTTACAGGGTGCGACCGATTGGCCTACCGTCGCCCCGCCCCACGTAGCCCGCCATACGCGGGTCGGCTTGCCGCAAGGCGCGGTCGGCGGCTAACGGGGGCGCCACCCAGGGGCCTCGCCCCCATTGGAGATGCACCATGCCCGAGATCGGCGCTCCCGCCCCTACCTTCACGCTGCTCGACACCGCGCGCAAGCCGGTCTCTACCGCCGATTACGCGGGCCGCAAGCTCGTGGTCGCGTTCTACCCGGCCGCGTTCACCGGCGTGTGCACGAAGGAGCTCTGCACCTTCCGAGACAGCATCGCCAACCTCGAGGAGATCGGCGCCGCCGTGGTCGCGATCTCGGTCGACGCGCCGTTCTCGAACGCGGCGTTCGCGACGCAGAACGGCATCAACTTCCCGGTGCTGTCCGACTACGACCGCGCGGCCACCAACGCCTACGGCGTCGGGATCGACAACTTCGCAGGTATGGCCGGCTACCGGGCGTCGCAGCGGTCCGTGTTCGTGATCGCGGCCGACGGCACGCTCGCGTGGGCGTGGGTGGCGCCGAACCCGGGCGTGGAGCCGGACTACGACGCCGTCAAGGCCGCCGTCGCCGCCGCCTGAGCGCGCCACACGCGCGGGCGTCTGAAGCGCGCCCCGCGCGTACGCGCCAAGGTGACTACCGAGAGAGGTTCGACGCCGCGAGATCTGCGGCGAGGGCCTCGCGCTGCGCCGGGTCCAGGGGGACCTCACCGATCAGCGGCGCGAGCGCCTCGGGCGCCCCCGCCCCGTCGACGCCGATCGCGACGACGGGCGCCGCCACGGCGAACTGCAGGTACTGCACCGAGGACAGTCGATGGGCGCCGACCTGGCGCGGGTCCCACTGCGCCGCGGCCCGCGAACCGTCTTCGCACCGCGCGTACACGAACGCCGACAATGCGCGCCACAGCGGCAAAAGCACGCTCCGGCTCGCTTCGTCGGGGATGCCGACCAGGAGCGTGCAGCCGAGCGCTCCGGGCCCGCCGATCAGCTCGTTGTAGGTGGCGAGCTCATGGACGATGTCGGCCTCGCGAACGATGCGCTCGATGCGCATCATCTCCTGGACCTGCCAGCGCACCGTCTCGTGGTTCTCGAACAAGAACGTCAGCGTGGCGACCGCAGGCGCCGCCAGGCCCAACCCGCTGACCGTGCGCGCCAGCACCACCCGCCGCGCGGCCTTGACCGCGGCGATCGCCTCCTGCTCGGCGGGCCGCCGCTCGATCCACGTCTGATAATCGACGATCGAAGAACGAGATACCTTGCTCACCGCTTGTTCTCCTTGCCGTCCGCGAAGCTGTCGCCGCGGTAGGCCCGGGCGAGCACGGTCATCGGATGGAGCGCCTTGCGGCCCGCGTGCTGCGCGAACTGCAGGGCCGCGAGCGGGCAGTCCGTGACCCACAGCGCGGCTTCGGCGGCGTCGAGCTCGTCGAACGAGCGCTTTCCGACCTTCTTGCTCGCGTCGAACCCCTCGACCTTCATCGCGTACGTGCCGTCGTGGCCACAGCACTCGAGCACCGACGCGACGCCGGTGACACCGGGCAGCTTACGCAGCAGATCGCGGCCCCGGAACCCGATCGCCTGCGCGCGCAGGTGGCACGGCGCGTGGTACGCGATCTTGCCGTCCGGAGACGACGCGAACGCCGTGTCGAGGCCCGGATCCGAGCGACGGCTCCACAACAGCTCGCCGGGATCCACGACCGCCTCGGCGAGCGCCTTCGCGCGCGCCCGGTCCGGCTCGGCGACCAGCTCGGGCAGCTCACGGCGGAGCATCATCGCGCACGTCGGGTTGACGACCACGACCTTTGCGCCCGCCGCCACGTGTGGGCCCAGCACGTCGAGGTTGTGCGACGCTCGCGCGCGCAATGTGTCGAGATCTCCGTGCTCCCACGCCGGCATGCCACAGCAACCGAGCCCGGTGACGCACCGGAGCGGCACGCCGTTGCGGTGCATGACCTCGAGCGTGTCCCGGCCGAGCGCCGGGTCGTTGTTCTGCACCCAGCAGGTCTGGAACAAGACCGGGTCGACCGACGGCGCGTCGTTGATCATGCCGACCTTCTCGGCCCACCGCTCGAACGTCTCCGGGGCGAAGGTGGGGAGCTGCTTGTCGCGGTGGATGCCCACGACCTTCTCGAGGAACCAACGGTGCAGCTTGACGCCGGACAGCTTGTCGGCGGCGCCCATGCTCGCTCGCCCGACCGCCCCAAGCAGGTCGGGATCCCCGAGCAGGTGGTCGCGCGCGCCTTTGCCCTCGCGCCGGTTCTTCTGGGCCGACCACCGGTGGACGAGCTTCGGGAAGTCGACCTGGAACGCGTGGCCGTCCCGTGGGGTGTACGGGCACTGCACCTCGCACAGCTTGCACTGAAAGCACGACGCCATGACGAGGTCGACCTGGCCGTTCGTGAGCCGCCGGACGTCACCATCGTGCGCGTCGACGAACGCGAACAGATCCGGGAAGCTGTCGCAGAACTTGAAGCACATGCGACAGCCGTGGCAGACCTCGAACACGCGCTCGATCTCTTGATGGAGCGCGAACGGGTCCCAGTACACGGGGTCGTCAGGGTCGTACGTGAGCCCCGACGACGGCATGTAGGAGATGTTGCTCACGGACCCTCCGACAGGCAGGAACGCCCACCGGAGGCGCGGCTGTGCGCACGACCAGCGGGCGCGCGACGATCAGAAGTTGTCGTTGAGCAAGCGCTGGAAGCGGCCGGCGTGCGACTTCTCGGCCTTCGCGAGCGTCTCGAACCAGTCGGCGACGTCCTCGAAGCCCTCTTCGCGCGCGGTGGCGGCCATGCCCGGGTACATGTCCGTGTACTCGTGGGTCTCACCGGCGACGGACGCCGCGAGGTTGAGCGCCGTGTCGCCGATCGGGAGGCCGGTCGCCGGGTCGCCGACGCGGCGGAGGTAGTCGAGGTGGCCGTGCGCGTGGCCGGTCTCGCCTTCCGCCGTCTCGCGGAAGTTGGAGGCGATCTCGGGGTAGCCCTCGATGTCCGCGACCTTCGCGAAGTAGAGGTACCGGCGGTTCGCCTGGGACTCTCCGGCGAAGGCATCCTTGAGGTTCTGGTGGGTGCGGGTCCCGTCGAGCTTGGCCATGGGTGGACTCCTGGGTTGGGCGGCCCTTCTAACCGCGCGCGGACGCGGCGCCCGTACGCTACCCAGCGCAATCCGCAAAGTTGCCGCGTGGTCACAGCCGCTCGAGCACGTACCTGCATCGAGCATCTACGCCGTCAATCCCCGGCATGACGAGCAAACGCCACGTCTCGACCTCGCGCAGCGCGAGCCCCTCCAGCGACGACTGATACGCGCGCTGCACGTACGGGTTCGTCGTGCGAACGCCGTCTTCCACCAAGGGCACCACGCCCCACGGCAGCAGAACGATCCGGTCGTACCGCGCCCGGTCGGCGACCCGCGCCGCGAGCCACTCCGCGGTCGCCGACACGTCGTCGTAGTAGCCGTAGTGGAGCCAAAACGCTGCGAAGTCGATGGACGACCGATCAGAGACGAAGCCGCCGTACGCCGACGCGGCGGCGTCTTCGGCGGCGACCTGCTCGGCCCACAGCTCGGTCATCAGGTCACGCAGGCCGCCCCGCCCGAGCGCGTGCACGTCGAGGCCGCGCTCGAGCCGGGCGCGCATGCCCTCCGGCACGAACGGCACGTCGAGGGCGCGGGCGAGCGCGGTCCCGAGCGTCGTCTTGCCGGTCCCTGCGCTGCCCGACAGCGCGACCCGCGGCGGGCCGGACCGCACCGTGCTCGGGACCGGCGCCGTCGGGCGTTCGCCCAGCGTGTGCAGGACCCCGCCCGCTTCGGCGACGGTCAGCCAGGAGTGGCTGCCCGGCGGCGGCGCCAACCGAAGCGCGTCGTCGAGCGGCACGCCGAGCAGGTGACACATCAACCCACGCAGCACCCCGAGGTGGGTCACGACGAGCACGCGGCGGCCGACGAGATCGGGGAGGTGCCGGCGCCACCAGCCCACCGCCCGCGCTTGCACGTCCGCCAGCGACTCGCCGCCGGGCGGCCGGGCACGCGCGAAGTCTCCCCACCACGCCTGCACCCGGGGCTCGTCCTCCGCGGTCAGCGCGCGCCACGACCGCCCCTCCCACGCGCCCATGTGCTGCTCCCGAAGCTCCGGATCGAGCACCAGCGGCGCCCGCCACGCCGCCGCGACCGTCTCGGCCATCGCCCGACAACGGCGCAGGTCGCTCGAGAACACGACGTCCGGAGGCGCCAGCCGCTCCCGCAAGGCCCCCCGAAGCGCCGCCGCCTGCGCGACGCCCTCGGACGACGGCTCGAGGTCGGTGTGGCCGTACGCGAGCCGCTCGCCGCCGGTGTCGACCGCGCCGTGCCGGACGAGGTGCAGGTCCACCGTCCACGACGACGGCAACGCGCGTTGGGTCACGCGATCGAACACCCGGCCTCCGGTCGACGACGGCGCGAGGATAAGCTGCGCGGCCGGAGGTGTCTTGGAGACCGCCCCTTGCCCGTGGCGCGATGGCGTCTTGCTAGTGTGCATCAACGAGCGGGCGCCCGGCGCCCCCAAGCCGTCGTGTGGCCGCGATCGGGGGGCCGCCCTGCGCAAGCTGCTCAAGCAGCGGGCGCGGGCCGCAGGGGTCGACGGCCTGCGGGTGCTCGAGGCGAGCTGCCTCGACGTGTGCCCGGCCCGCGGGGTCGCGGTCGCCCGCGTGCCCGGCGACGAGGTGGCGATCGTCGATCCCCGCGACGACTCCGACATCGAGGCCGTGATCGCGTGGGCACGCGGCGCGCCCCGCTGAACTTCGCGGCGCGATCAAGGGTCTTCCGGCTCTCCCAGGTCGACGTCGTCGACGGTCGGCGCGGGATCACGCGGCGCGGCGAACGGGATGGCGCGCGCGCTGCCGCGCCCGAGCTGCTCTTCGAGCACGTCGGGCAGGTCGAGGAACAGGGTGGGCGGCCCGTCGGACTGCCAGCGGGTCGGCCCGTCGGCGTCGAGCAGCAGCGTGGGCGGCCCGTCCGACAGGTTCAGGAACGACAGCGGCACCCGCCGGTGCGTCGTCGCTTCGTCGGGCGTGAGCATCCGCCCGATCGACGGGGGGTCGGAGACCGTGGGGTCACCGGCGTCGCCGCCCGGCTCGATCGGGATCCAGGTGGTGACGGCGTCCAACGGCGCGCGCCCCACCGCGGTCGGCTCGTCCAGCTCGTCCTGCGGCAGGATCGTGGCGGTCGGGCCCGCGAAGCCGGCGAATCTGGCTGCGATCCGGTCGCGCTCGGCCCCGTCCGCCACGTCGGTCGGCGCGTCCGCGGGATCGTCGGCGTCGAACAACGACACGTCGTCGCGGGTGGGAGCCTCGCTGCTCGCCGCGTCGCCGCTCAGGCGCGCGGTCTCGTCGTCGGGGGCGGAGTCGTCCGGGTTGATCTCGTCGGTGACGGGCTCGTCGAGCTCGACGTCGGTGAGCAGCACCTCGTACGCCTCGTTGATCCGCACCATACGGACACGCGACAGCTCGACGAACTCGCCGCCGAGGTGCGCGACGCGGTCGGGGTGGTACCGCCGCACCAGCTCCTTCCACGCGTGCCGCACTTCGTGTTCGGCGGCGCCCGGCGTCAGCCCCAGCACCGCCCAAGCTTCGTCGCGCTCCAAGGTCGCTCCCCCGCCCCACGTAACGCCGTCCGCGCCGCCCCGTAGCGCTCACTCTCGACGCTGACCCGGCACCAACGACGCGAATTGCTCGATCAGGCGCGCCGCCTCCTCCGGCAACGACGCCGGGACGACCACGCGCAGGACCACGCTCAGATCGGTCGGGCCGCCCGGCCCAGCGGGACCGCGGCCGCGCAGGCGCAGGCGCGCGCCGCTCGACGTACCCGGCGGGATCGCCACCTTGACCGGCCCCGTCGGCGTGTCGACCGGCACGCGGCCGCCGAGCAGCGCCTCCACCACGGTGATGTCGACCTCGATCGTCGCCGCAGGCTCCGGCCGCGCGGCCTCCGTCGGGGCGGGCGCTGGCGCCCGCTGCGGCGGCTCGGCGGGTGGCTCCACACCGATGATGCGCACCCGAACGAGCAGATCGCCGTACGGCCCACCGAACGCCCCGGCGTCGCCGAGGCCACGCTCCCGTACCACCTCGAGGTCGCGGGTGCCCGGCAACACACGCACGTCCGCGACGTCTTCGACCCGGACCACGCCCGGATCCTTGGTCCCAGGCCGCCAGCCCGGCACCCGCTGCAGCCGGGTGTACGCAACGGACACCGAGCCGCCGCGCGCGATCACCGCGGGGGGAACGCCGACGTCGACCTGCACGTCGGCCCCGACGGTCGGCTCGGGCGCCGGGTCGCGCAGCGGGCGGGGCCCCGACATCGGGCCGGCGCCGTACCCGAAGTCACCGAAGCCGTCGAGCAACGCGTCCAAGCTGACGTCGTTCGCGCGCGCGTCGCGGCGACGGTTCGACGCGTGACCGCCGGCGTCGTGGGCAGCCCCGGTCGGCGTCGGCTTCGGGCGGTCGACAGGCTTCGCGCCGGACCGCTCGTAGAACGCCTGGAAGAAGCTGCCTCGTGGCGCGCCTGTGCCGTTCAGCCGCCGGTCGTAGCGCGCGCGCGTGGCGTCGTCCGACAGGACCTCGTACGCTTCGCGAGCAGCCTGGAACCGCGCGATCGCCGCCGCGTCGTCACCTGCGACGTCGGGGTGGCACTCCTTGGCGATCTGGCGAAACGCGCGCTTGATGTCCTGGCTGGACGCCGTCTCCGGGACACCGAGCGTCTTGTAGTGATCTCCCGCCATCCACGCTCCACGCCGCGTCCCCTATTCGCGCGCCGCCGCTCGGGCCGCCCACCATACCATCTCGACGCGCTGGACCAGGGAAGGCGGGTCGCGGGTTGACCACCTCGCGGGCGCGCCCTATAGTCATCGTCACGTCCGGTGCAGGCCGAGGATCTTATGCCGAGGAATACGACTCCAAGTGGCCTGAGCTGTTCGTTCTGCCACAAGCCCCAGCGCGAAGTGGACAAGATCGTCGCGGGCCCCAACGTGTACATCTGCTCGGAGTGCATCCGGCTCTGCCTGGACATCATCCGGGAGAAGAGCAGCGCGAAGCCGGTCGCCTGGGGCTCCGGCGGCGTGCCGTCGCCCGCGAAGGTCAAGGCGTTCCTCGATCAGTACGTGGTCGGGCAAGACGGCGCCAAGCGTCGGCTCGCGGTCGCGGTCTACAACCACTACAAGCGGCTCGAGGCCAACGCCGGCACGGAGGGCGAGGTCGAGGTCCAGAAGTCGAACGTGTTGTTGATCGGGCCGACCGGCACCGGCAAGACGCTGCTCGCCCAGACCCTCGCCCGGGTGCTGGACGTGCCGTTCGTGATCGCCGACGCCACGACCCTCACCGAGGCCGGGTACGTCGGGGAAGACGTCGAGAACATCATCCTCAACCTGTACACGGCGTCGAACAGCAACATCGAGCGCACCCAGCGCGGCATCGTCTACATCGACGAGATCGACAAGCTCGCCCGCAAGGGCTTCTCGTCGAGCGTCGCCCGCGACGTCTCGGGCGAGGGCGTGCAACAGGCGCTGCTCAAGGTGCTCGAGGGCACGATCGCCAACGTGCAGGTCCGCGGCAACAAGCGCGCGGGGAACCAGGAGACGGTGCAGATCGACACGCGGAACATCTTGTTCATCGTCGGCGGGTCGTTCGAAGGGCTGCGCCGGATCATCGAGGCGCGCACCGGCCGCCGGTCGGTCGGCTTCTTGCGCGAAGGAGACGCGCCGCGCGCCGCTGAAGACGATCGCAGCGCGATCTTCAACAAGGTCACCACCGAGGACCTCGAGCGGTTCGGCCTGATCCCCGAGTTCATCGGGCGCCTGCCGGTCATCGCCGTCATGGACCCGCTCGGCGAAGAAGACCTGGTGCACATCCTCACCGAGCCGAAGAACGCCTTGATCAAGCAGTACCAGCGGCTGTTCCGGTACGAGAAGGTCAAGCTCCGGTTCACGGACGAAGCCGTGCGCGCGATCGCACGCAAGGCGTTCGCGCGCAAGTCCGGCGCCCGCGGGCTGCGCGCGATCATCGAGCACGTCATGCTCGACGTCATGTACGAAGTGCCGTCGGTAAGCGACGTCTCGGAGGTCACCATCACCGAGGCGGTGGTCGAAGGCACCGGATTGCCGGAGTATCAGCAGGCTCAGGAGTACGGCATTCCGAGCTGACGGGAGGCCCCGTGCACGTCGGACCCAGCCTGTTGATCGCGTCGCCGCGCATGAAGGACCCGTTCTTCGAGCGCACGGTCGTATTGGTGTGGCACCACGACGAAGACGGCGCGATCGGCGTCGTCGTCAACCGCGGCTTGAGCCCGATGGTGCACGATCTGCTCGACCTCGACGAAGGTCTCGAGCCGTATGACGAGGCCCGGGTCGGATGGGGTGGCCCCGTGGAGCCGACGTCCGGCACCGTGCTCACCCGCGGCACCGTGCACGAAGACGAAGGCTGGGCGCTGCCGACCGGGATCGGGGTCACCCGCTCCCAAGACGCGCTGGTCCGCCTGCTCCGGGAGCACGCCGAGCTGGTGCTGTGCCTCGGGTACGCCGGCTGGGGCCCAGGCCAGCTCGACAAGGAGATCGCAGACGGGAGCTGGATCTTCACCGAGTGTGACGCCGACATCGTGTTCGACCGCGACGTCGAGCTTCGTTACACACGCGCGCTGGCGTCGCTCGGGCTGGACGAGAACACGGTATGGATGCCGCCAATCGAAGAGTAGGCCCGCGTCACTCTGCAGGGTCGTCCGGCAGCATCGGCAGCCAGCGCTTGACCTCGGTGACGAACTGGGCCCGCTCCGCGTCGGTGACCGCCGACATATTCGGCAGCGCGATCGACATCGGGTCCACGTACTTGCCGTTCTGCCACATCTGGTAGTGCAGGTGCGGGCCGGTCGCGAGGCCGGTCGAACCCACCCTGCCGACCAGATCGCCCTGACGGACCTTCTGCCCCTTCTTCACGGCGACGCTCGACAGGTGGCTGTACGACGTCTTGTACGGGCCCTCGTGATCGAGCTCCACGTAATTGCCGTGCCCACCGTTCTTCCCCGCGACGAGCACCACCGCGTCGGCGACCGCGCGCACCGCGGTGCCCGTAGGCGCGCCGAGGTCGACGCCGTTGTGCGGGCGCGTCTCCTTGAGGATCGGGTGAAAGCGCCGCTGATCGAAGCCGGAGGTCACCTTCGAGAACTCCAGGGGCGAGCGCAAGAACGGGCGCTTGAGCCCCCGCCCGTCCGGGTGGTGGTACTCCTCGGCCCGACCGTCGGGCGCGAAGCGCACCGCCTCGTACGTGTCGCTGCCGTTGATCAGCCGCACGGCGTGGATGGTGCCGAGGCGGTCCGTGTGCCCTTCCGCGGAGAGGATCTCGGCGACGAGGCCGATCCGAGCGCCCGGAGCCAGCTCGGTGTTGAAGTCGAGCTCGTACTCGAAGATGCGCGCGACCCGTACGAGGTCGTTCGGCCGGATGCCCGCCGCGACCCCGTCCGCCCACAACGAACGGGTCACGACGAAGTCCTTCACGCCGAGCACCGAGGCGTAGACCACCTCGTCCAGGCGCCCAGTCCACACGTCGCCGGTACGGGTCAGGACGAGGCCGTGGTCTTCATCCGGTTGGTAGCGGATCTCGCGCGGGATGGCGTCGCCGTCCTGGTAGACGAACTCGAGCACCCGGTCAGGCCGGACCTTGGTGAGATCGAAGTGTGGGCTGGCCGCGGCGAGCACCGCGGCGAGCGGCAAGCCGTGCTCCATCGCGAGGGCGCCGAAGGTGGTGCCCGGCCGGATCTCGATCTCGAGCGTGAGCACGTCCGGTCCGGGCGGCGGCTCCGGCGGGGGCACCGCGAGCGGCGGCAGCGGCGGCGGCGGCGGCTCCGGCCACACGACCCACCCCACGACGAGCGCCAAGAGCACCGCCGCGAGCGACCACGAGGCACGCGCGACGTTCATGCGCGGAGGGCGACCAAGATCACCAGCAGCACCACCAGCACGAGCACCGAGCCGACGGTGAGCACGCCGAGGAACGCGACCAACGCGACCGCCCACACGTGCATCCGCGGCGCTGGCTTCGCCCGCGGGGCGCGCGCCGGCACGGCAGGGGCCGCTGGCGCGGGCGCAGCCTCCTCGGCCTCCAGCAGCTTGGGGGCGAACGGTGAGCGCATCTCGTCGTGCGTGACCGACGTGGGATCGTGAAATTGGAGCGGGACGGGCGGCATCGCGTCGACCGACAGCTCCTCGGGCAGGGTTGCGATGACCACGCGCCGGCCGACCAGCGGGTCCTTGACGTCGCTCGCTTTGCGGCGCGCCAACAAGCCCGGCACCACCCGTCGCGCCCAGGTGCGCAGCCCCTCACCCTCGCAGCCGTCCGCGACGGACAGCATCAGCTTCTCGACCTCGCCGCCGTGCGGCCGATCGGCGGGCGCCCACGCGAGCATGCGCCGAAGCACCGGGATGACCCGGGCATAACCGGGCCCGAGGTCCGCGAGGCGCTGCTCGAGCCGACGATCGAACGCGTCGCGCCGGTGCTGCGGCGAGCCCCAGTCCCGGCCCGTGGCGCACTCCCACAGCGTGAGCCCGAGCCCGTACACGTCGACCGCGACCGACGGCTCGTTGCCCGCCAGGACCTCGGGCGGGAAGTAGTTGAGCGTGCCCAGCACGAGCCCCTGGGTCTGGCTCTCCCGGCTCGAGAACACCGCCCGCGCGACGCCGAAGTCGAGCAGCCGGATGCCCCCGCGCACGGTCACCATCACGTTCGCCGGCTTCACGTCGCGGTGGATGACGTTCAGCGGCTCCCCGCTCGACGGGTGCTTGGCGGTGTGGGCCCGGCGCAGCGTGCCCGCGACCTCGGCGCCCAGCTCGGCGAGCGCGCGCGGAGGGAGCCGCTCCTCGCGAACGAGCTCGGCCAGGTCGGCACCTTCGACGTACTCCATCACCACGGCGTCGCGGCCGTCGACCATGACGAGCTCGGTGACCCCGAGGATGTGCTCGTCGCGGAGCATGCCGAGCAAGCGCGCTTCGTCGCGCATACGGGCGAGGAAGTGCTCGTGATCCGGCGTCGCCGACTTCATGACCTTGACCGCGCAAGGACGACAGAAGCCACGCGGCGCGCCGAGCTCGGCCTCGTATACCGTGCCCATGGCGCCGGATCCGATGAGCCGCTTGAAGGTCAGGGTTCGCATGAGGCGGCCATGCTATCACCGCGCGCCCGCCGCGGGACGACTTCAGCCGCCGAAGCACGCCTCGGCGAGCCGACGCGTCGCGGCGTCGACCCCGGCCAACGGCAGCCAGGTGGGCCCCCCGCCGGGCGCGGCGCACGACGAACCGTCGGCCGGGCCGAAGCACGGGCTCCACACCGTCCCGCTCGGCGGGTGGTCCCCCTCCGCGCGCAGGATGCAGGCTTGGGTGCCGCGGACAAGCTGCAACGACACCCGAAACGACGCGAGCCGCACGTCGAACGAGGACGCGAGCCGATCGCGGTACGCCGCGAGGGCGACGCCCAACGGCACCACGGGCGCGAGGTCCACGCCGTCGGGCGACAAGACCGGCGTGCACTTGGAGCCCGACGCGACCCGAAGGGAGATGCTGCCGATCCGCCGCTCGTTGTCCCACGAGATCGCCACCGGGGCCGGCCGGTCGTCACACGGGCCGAGCGCGCGGCCGAGCGCACCGACGGCGGCCGGATCGGAGAAGAACCCTCGATAGAGCTCGCTCAGGCCGTGAAAGTACAGCTCGACGTCGGCCGCAGCCGCGCCGTCGGGGGCAGCGACGACGGCGACACGGTCCGGGCGCACCGGGACCGCGCTCGGGGGTGGAGGCGCCGGGACCTCCGGGGGCGGCGCCTCCGGCACGGGCGTTGGCTCGGGCTCCGCGCACGCCACGGCGACCGCGCAGACGAACAGGACGCGCGCGGTCAGCACTGGGCAGCGGGCGCGCGCACCCACGCCATCAAGCCAACAGGCCCTTACGCTTCTTCACGTCGCGCATCGCGCCTTGCAGCGCGATCTCGTACTCGACGGTGCCGGCGGCGACGTTCTTGATCTTGTCTTCGGCCTCACGACGCAGCGCGTCTTCGTCGACGCAGCCGAGCTCGAGCACCTCGCCCCAGGCCACGGCCACGAAGGGCGCTGCCATTGGAGCGGCGG
>CAIUDO010000241.1 GCA_903897935.1 uncultured Pseudomonadota bacterium | reverse complement strand
GGGATTGACGGCGTTGCTCCGTCTCCGAACCGGTCCGGACGAAAGTGATCGACCTGACCCCTGGTTGGGCCGATGACGACCTGACCCCTGGTTGGGCCGATGACCCCTGGTTGGGCCGATCGGCGATGTGCCGGCTCCACCCTGCGGGATCGCAGCATCGGAATCTGAGCCTCCCCGCTGTGCCAGGTCGATCACATTCGGTCGCTGTGGGCGGCCTGCCGAGACCGGGCGTTCGACGCCCATCCCCGCCCACCCCCTACGGGGCCTGCCACGACGGCGGCACCGGCGCAGGCGCGCCGGGCAGGGCCGCCAACATCGCCACCCGCGGCTGCAACACCGTCCACAACGCGAGCGCCTTCGGGTGCGTCGGCGACCACTGGTCGTCATGTTCGGTCGGGTCGGCCGTGAGCTCGAACAGCTCCACCTGCCCGTCCCACGAGTAGATCAGGCGCCAGCCGTCGAGCTCGACCGACTGGCGCGTCGCGTCGCCGATCGTGGAGTACACGGTGGCGAACCGGGGGCGGTCGTCGGGCGCTACACCCACCGCGAGCCCGGTCACGTGCGCCGGGACGGGCTCGTCGAGCAGATCGAGCACGGACGGCACGAGGTCGGCGTGCGACGTGCGCCGGCCCCACGACGCGGCCGCGAGGCCCGGGTGCACGAACGCCGCGATGCCGCGCGTCTCCTCGGCGTACAGCGTCGATCCGTGCTTGATGCCGAGGTGGTCGAAGATCTGCTCCCCGTGATCGGACCACACGACGATGAGCGTGTCGTCGAGCAGCCCGCGCCCCTCGAGTTCGGAGAGCATGCGCCCGATCTCTTGGTCCATCGAGGCGATCTGGCTATCGTACCACGCCCGCGCGCGGTCGATCACGGCGGCGCGGTCGGCCGCGTCGAGCGCCCCCAGATCCTCGAGCGCGTCGGCGAACCCTTCGCCAGTGGTCAGGTCGTAGGCCAGCTCCGGCATCGCTTCGACCGCGTCCGTGAAGCCGGGGCGGCTCTCGTACGGCAGGTGCGGGTCCATGAAGTGCACGTGCAAAAGCCAGCGATCTTCCTTGAGCACCGGCGAGTCGAGGGCGGTGTCGACCAACGAGGACGCCGGGATCTCCATGTCGCAGGTGGCGCAGATCTCGTCGTAGCCGCGGGCGGTGCCCGTGTCCGGGCCGAGCAGGGGGTTCGCGCTCACCAACGCC
The DNA here is from genome assembly GCA_903897935.1 of uncultured Pseudomonadota bacterium. Classification (GTDB taxonomy): domain Bacteria; phylum Myxococcota_A; class UBA796; order UBA796; genus CAIUDO01. The sequence goes on along the minus strand of CAIUDO010000241.1, from coordinate 682 downwards.
GAGCGGTGCGGGACGAGGTCGGCGAGCAGGCGCACGTCGCCGGGCAAGGCGGTGAACGTGCCGTCGCGCTGCGGCACGAACCCGAGCAGCTCGCTGTCGACGCCCGTGAGCGCGCACGTGACCGACGGGTACGTCCACGACGAGCACGAGCGGTGGTCGTCGAGGGTGACGCCGCGGGCGAGCAGATCGTCGAGCACGGGGGTGGCGGCCGCGCCTCCGTAGCGGCCGATCGCGTCCCGCCGCAAGGTGTCGATCGACACGATCAGCACGTTCTGAGGCGGGTCATCGAGCGCCAGCAGCGGGGACGCCACCGGCGCCGGGCGGCACGCGAGCAGCACGAGGGGGAGCAGGCCCATGGGGTGGGTGTAGCGTGCCCTTCGGGCGCGCGCGACTCCGTAGGGTCCCCAGCCGCGTCGGGCCGGCTATGCAGGGACGCGGGGGGTGTCATGCGGATCGCGGTGACGTCGGACGAGCCGTACGCGGTGCACGCCGACCTCGTGGCGTGGCTGGAGCAGCACGGGCACCACGTCGTCCGGTTCGGGAGCTTCGCGGACGGCTCGGAGGTGCCGTACGTGGCGGCGGCCGAGGCGGCCGCGTGCGCGGTGGCGTCGGGCGACTGCGCGATGGGCGTGTTCGCGTGCTGGACCGGCACCGGCGTCTCGATCGCGGCGAACAAGGTGGC
>CAIUDO010000240.1 GCA_903897935.1 uncultured Pseudomonadota bacterium | reverse complement strand
CGGCACGCCGAACGGCTGCCGACCGGCGGGCACCGTCGACGCGTGGCTCGACGCGGACCTGGTGATCGAAGGGGACGCCGGCTCCGGCCTTGGCTACCCCTCGTCCCCCGGGCCGGTCGACGTAGACGGTGACGGCGCCCCGGACCTGGCGCTCGGGGCGCCTTCGGTCCCGTGGATCGGTGGATCCGACGGGTCCGCGTACGTCTGGTACGGCCCGGTCGCGGCCGGGACGTCCAGCGCCGCGAGCGCGGACACCGTGTTGGTCCCCGGCAGCGGGCAGGCCCTGTTCGGGCACACGATCGCGCAGGTGGACGTCAACGGAGACGGGTTCGAGGACGTGCTCGTCGGCGCTCCCGGCACGGACGGCGCGACGGTCGGCGGCGTCGTTCGCGGGTGGTACGGCGACGGCGCGCCGCATCCGGCCGCGCTCGTGGGCGTGTCGGCGGACTTCACGCTGACGGCGGGCGGCGACCCGTCGAGCTGGTTCGGCTACAGCGTCGCGACGGTCGGCGACGTCACCGGCTCGGGTTCGCCGGCGTTCGCGATCGGCGCCCCGGGCAACATGCCGGGCGCGGGCGCGACCGACCCCGGCGTCGTGTACGTCATCCAGACGCCGATCGCGCTCTCGGGCCTTCGTCCGGGCTCCTCCGCGGCGACCGCCACCATCCGCGGCGCGTCCGCGTCCCAGAACGCGGGCACCACGGTCGCCGGCGGCGTCGATCTCTCGGGGGACGGCGCGCACGACCTCGTGATCGGCGCCCCGGGCAACCACTGGTGGGCGCCGACCTACACGTTCCCCGCGACCGCCGAGGTGTTCTTCGGCCCGGTCACCGGGAGCCTGACCACCGACGACAGCGACGTCTCGATCGGGTCTGCGTCGGTCGACGACGCGGCGGGCGTGTACGTGCACGCCGCCCGGGATCTGGACGGCGACGGCGTCGCGGATCTGGTCGTGAGCGCGTCCGGGCACACCGCGGGGGGCACCGACGCCGGCTTGGCGGCGGTCTTTTGGGGCCCGCTCGCCTCCGGTGACCTCGACGTCGTCGACGCGCCGGTGACGATCGCGGGCGTCGACAGCTACGGCTACGTCGGCGAGGGCGCGACCACGGGCGACCTCGACGGCGACGGCTCCGCCGACCTCGCGCTCCCGGCGTTGGGCGGCGGCGCCTACGTCTTCTACGGCCCGCTCGTCGACGGGGCGTGGCTGACGACCGACGCCGAGCTGCGCGTCGAGACCACGGCGCCGTCGGCCGGGAGCTTCGCGAGCTCGGCGATGTTCGTCGGTGACGTGACGGGCGATGGGTACGACGACCTGGCGCTCGGCGACGCCCTCGACTCGGCGGGCGGCGACACCGCCGGCGCGGTGTACCTGCTCTCGGGCCGCTCCTGGTGAACGCGGCCCCTGCGCGCGTGGCGTAGGCTCGACGGGACATGAGCGCCCCCACAACATCGCCCGCCGAAGGGCGGCTCGTCGTGCAGACGGGCGCGACCGCGCTCACCGCGGCCACGTTCGCGACCGCCTTCACGTACGGGGCCGTTGTGGCCGGCTTGATCGTCGTGGCGACGTCGGGGGGCGGGGACCCGTCGGAGCGGTTGCTGTTTGTGGTGCCGATCGCGTTCGCGGGCGTCGCCATCGGCTCGAACGTGTGGGCGTGGCGATCGCGGGCGAGCGACGTCTTCCTTGCGGAAGCCGGCCTCCGGCTCGAGGGCGGCCGGTGGAGCGGTCATGGCTGGGCGTGGACCGAGGTCGACGTCACCCGGACGCGGCTCGTCACCGACTTCAACGCCAGCGTCACCATCAACGGCCGCCGCACCTACCGCCGCGCGTTCGTGCTGGGGTTGACGACCGGCGACGAGGTCGAGATCGCCTCCTCGTTCGACGACGCGGAGCACGCGTCGCTGGAGGCGCTGCTCGTCGCGGTGCAGGCGCGGCTCGCGCCGGCCCCCGCCGCGGCCCCGGTGGTGGGGCTGCTCGCTTGTGGGTCGTGCGGCGCCCCAGTCGCGCCGCAGCCGGCGGACACCAGCGTGTGTTGGTCGTGCGGCGCCGCGGTGCCCACGCCCGCTGCGCTCGCGGACAAGGTGCGGGCGGCGCAGCGCGTCGCGGCCGGTCGCGGCGCGGCGGAGGCCCGGATCCGCACGTGGCTGGAGCAGCCGCCGGCGGCCGCGGTCAACCGTTGGCTCGCGGCGGTCTTCTTGGTCCGCTACGGCCTTCCGCTGTTGTTGTGCTTCGGATCGGGCCAGTGGGCCGCGATCCTGATCGCTGCGTGGACGATCGGGCGGATCTGCTGGCTCACGATCATCGACCGGTTCGCGTTCCGAAGCCTGGCGTTGGACTGGGCCGCCCGGCCCGCCGCCGCCCCGGGCGCGCCGCCGCGGTGCCGGGCGT
>CAIUDO010000239.1 GCA_903897935.1 uncultured Pseudomonadota bacterium | reverse complement strand
CGCGCTGCTCCTGCTCGACGACAGCGCGCTGCGCAGCGAGCTGCTGGTGGTGATGGAGAACGAAGCGTGGGGCCAGATCGCGGAGGGCCTCGACAACGCGCTGTTCGACGTGATGGTCGCCGGCACGCTCATCAACGAAGCGGGGGCCGAGGCGTGGTCGCGCGCGGAGGGCGTCGTTGGTTCACTCGGTGGCAACGGCGGCGTCGTACACGATCCGCGGCGGGCGTACACCGAGCCGTACGAAGACGTGTGGGGCGCGTTGGGGCAGCCCACAACGCGCTGCCCGACCGAGCAGGAGCGGGCGACGTGCGAAGACGGGTACGAGATCTTCACGCTGGTGCTGCCGGGGGTCGACATCACCTCGCCGTGTATCGACGTGGCGTCCGAGTGTCCGGTCGGCGACGGCTGCGCGCGAAAGCTCACCGAGGCCCCGGTGCCGGCGGATCATCGGCCCTACACCGACGTCTTGTGGCAGCGCTCCCCGTTCGAGCTCGGGTTCACGACCGGCGTTGAGGGCGGGGAGCAGTCGCCCGGGCTCGACGTGACCGTGCCGTACCGCTTGGCGCGTTGGCACGGCCTCGAAGACGACGGCGACGGGCTCGTGTTGGCGTGGGTGCCCACCGACGGCGCGTGCCCCTGAGCTACTTCAGGTCGATCATCAGGTCTGCCGCGCCGGGCGCGATCGTGAGCGTGGTCGACGCGAGATCGTCCTTGGTCATCGGGTCCCCGTCGACGTCGATGCGCACGACCAGCTCGACCTCGGCGGGCAGCGGACGGCCGCGCCACATCGGCAAGATGTCCTGCGGCGACACCACGAACGCGCGCGGGAAGTCCGTCGCGGGCAGCTTGACGGCGGCGAGCGGCGGCCCGGGGGTCTTCGGGTCCTTGACGGCGAGGTAGAGCGTCTCGGTGCCCGCGAGCTTGGTCGCGAGCTCGAGCGGGATGCGCACGGTGCCAGCGACGACCGCGCCTGACGCCGAGGGCGCGGCGGGCGCCATGCCGGCCCCTTGGCGCGCCTCGGCGACGCGCGCGGTGAGGAACGGGTCGGTGCCGCCGGTCAGCGCGCTCGCGCGCTCGAGCGTCTCCACGGCCTTCGGGAAGTCTCCGGCGTTCATCGCCAGGAGACCGCGATACACGTTGGCGCGCAGGTGGTCCTGTTTGACCACCAGCACCTCGTCGAGCTGCTCGATCGCTTTGTCGTTCATGCCGATGGTGACCTGCAGGATCGCGCGATTGACGCGGGCGTCGAGGTCCTCCGGGGCGACCTCCAGCGCCTTGTTGTTCCACGCGAGGGCGGCCTGCATGTCTTCGCGCTAGATCGACAGCTCGGTCAGGCGGTTGAGCGCCTCGAGGTCCTTCGGGTCCTTCTCGACGCGCGCCGTCAGCTCGATCGCAGGGTCCTGCTGCGCGGCGGCCGGCGCGGCGGCGGGCGCCGACCCGCCGGCGCCGCGGCCTGTCATGCCGCCGTCGTTTCGGGTCATCGACTCAGAGCCGGCCATGAACCACAACGTCGCCGCGACCGCGACGACGCCGAGCGCGTACAGCGCGCCCACCCAGTGCGGCGCGAGGGCCGGGGCGTCGGCTGCGGCGGCGTACCGGTCGGCGACGGCCTTGCTGAACGCGGCGGGCCCGAGGCGCGCGCGCTCGGCGTCGAGCACGGCGATCGCCTGCGCGCTGAGGCCGATCGGGCCGGGGTCGGCGCCGGTGGGGCCCGCGGACGGGTCGTCGAGCGCCCTCAGCGCGCCCGCGCCCCGCTTGAGCAGCGCCTCGCGCTCGGCGGCGTAGGTGGCTGAGTCCATCTTGGTGCGCTCGGCTTCGAGCGCGCGCAGCGCCTCGACGGTCGCCGCCTCCGTCTCGAGCAGGTCGACAGTGGCGCCTTCGCGTCGCACCTGCCCTTGCTCGGCTGGGGTGGGGCGCGACCAGCGCCACAACGCCACGCCGCCGACGATGCCCACGAGCGCGGCCACGACGGGCGGGCCCCATTCATTCCAGTCCATCGGCCCACTCCGTCAGTTGTCGATCTCGTCGAGCAGCCGCTTCTCGTAGGGGTCGCGCTCGACGAGGCCGACCTCGGACGGCAGCGGGACCTCGTCGGGCTCTTTGCGCCAGCGCGACACCACCACCGCCAACCACCCGAGGCCGAGTCCGAGCCCCATGCCGGGCGCCACCCACACGAGCCAATGTTTGCCTTCCGGCTCCAACAACACCCACTCGCCGTACCGCGCGACCCAGTAGTCGCGGATCTGGTCCTCGTCGTACCCGGCGGCGACGAGCTCACGCGTGCGGTCGTACATCATCGTGGCCGCTTCGGCGCGGGAGTCCGAGATCGACAGCCCCTGGCACACCGGGCACCGGAGGCCGGCCCCGATCTCTCGCGTGAGCGCCTCGACCTCCTCTGCCGCCGGTGGCGCGCCGGGGGGCGGCAGCTCGGGCTCGACCTCGGGGCCGTTCGCCCGCGCGGTCAACGCGAGCACCAACACGAACAAGAGGGCCTTCATGGCGTGCTCTTCGGGGGCGCGGACGCCCGGGTCAGGTCGACGGCGTACCGCAAGCTGTCGGGGCTCAGCGGCCCGACGTGCTTCGCGACGATCTGACCGTACCGGTCGATGAAGAAGGTCTCGGGCACGCCCGCGACGCCGTAGTCGAGCGCCGTGCGGCCGCCCGGGTCGACCAGGTGCGGGTACCTCTGGCCGGACTGGTCGAGGAACCGCCGCACCGCGGGGGTCTGGTCGGCGTAGATGATCCCGTAGAACTTCACGTCCGGGAACACCGCCGGCGCCTGCTGGAGCAGCGGGTGCTCGATCTTGCAGGGCTGGCACCACGTCGACCAGAAGTTGAGCACCACGGGGCTGCCGGCCAACGACGACAACGCGACGGGGTTGCCGTCCATGTCGACGAGCGAGAAGTCCGGGGCGGGCTTGCCTTCGAGCACCGACGGGACCGCGTGCGGATCCTTGCCGAACCCGCTTGCGAGCACGTACACGAACGGCGCGGTGATGAGCAGCCCTACCACCAGCACCCACACGTTGACGCGGGAGCGGCTCACGTCGCGGCGCCCGGCGCCGGGGCGACCACCGGCGCGGCCCGCCGGCGCGGCGAAGGCACCGCCGAGAGCAAGCCGCCGAGCGACATGATCACGACGCCCACCCACAACCACACGACGGCAGGCGTCCACAACACCCGCACCGACGCCGACGCGCCGCCGGGCGCGACCTGCATCAGCGACAAGTACAGATCGCCCGACGGCGTGCTGTAGACGGCCGGCGTGCCGACCGGCTCGCGCATGCGCGGGTAGTAGTTGAGCCGCGGCGACGAGGTCCCGACCGAGGCCCCGTCGCGCGTGAGGGTGAACTCGGCGCCGACCGCGCTTCGGTGCGGCTCCTGGATCTCGACCGCGCCGGTGAACGTGGCGACGAAGCCTGCGAGCTCGAAGGTGTCGCCCTTCTTCACAGTGACGTCGACGCTCTGCTGGTACCCGGCGGACAACGCCAGTGCGACCGTGGTCATGATCACGCCGAGGTGCGCGATGTGGGCGCCCACCCGGCGGTGTGTGCGGGTGATCACCTTGACGGTCGCTTGCCCGAGCGACTCACCCTTCGCCGCGCGGCGGGCCAGCACGGGCTCGACGAGCTCCCGCACCGCGCTCACGAGGGCGAACGCCGACACCCCGAGGGCGAGCAGCGACGCAGGCCCGTGCAGCCCGGTGGCGTACGCGATCGCGGGCACCAACAAGCCGCCGGCGACCGGCGCGGCGAGGCGCCGGGTGCCGGCCGCGCCGTCGGCGCCGCCCCACGGCAACGCCGGTCCGACGCCCATCAAGAACACGATGACCGTGCCGAGCGGCAGCGCCCACTTCTCGAAGAACGGCTCACCGACGCTCAACCGCGTGCCGTCGTACGCCTCCTTCATCAGCGGGTAGATCGTGCCGAGCAGGACCATCAGCGTGAACACGGTGAACGCGACGTTCTGCGCGAGGATCATCGTCTCGCGGGACACCGGCTTGACCGACCCGCGCGACGGCGCCCCGACGAGCGTGTGCTCACGCAGCGCGAGCAGCCCCACCGACCAAACCAAGCACACCGCGATGAAGCCGAGGAACACGGGGCCGATGTCGCTCTGCGTGAAGCTGTGCACCGAGTTGAACACGCCCGACCGGGTCATGAACGTGCCGACCAGCGTGAGCAAGAACGTGGACAACAAGAGCACCAGCGACCACGTCTTGAGGGTGCCGCGCCGCTCGACCACCATCGCCGAGTGCAAGAACGCGGTGCACGCGAGCCACGGCATGAACGACGCGTTCTCGACCGGGTCCCACGCCCAATAGCCGCCCCAACCGAGCACTTCGTACGACCACCACCCGCCGAGCATGATCGCGACCGTCAAGAACGCCCACGGCACCAGCGTCCACCGGCGCAGCGGCGCGATCCAGCCCGCTTCGAGGCGGCCGGCGAGCAGCGCCCCGCAGCCCATCGCGAACGGCACCACCATCCCGACGTACCCGATGTAGAGGGTAGGGGGGTGAAACGCCATCAACCAGTGGTTCTGCAGCAGCGGGTTCGGGCCTGGACCGTCGAGCGGGACCGGGCTGACGGGCGCGAACGGGTTCGCGATGCTCGCGACGAGCAGCGCGAAGAACACGCACACCGACTGCAAGACCGCCAACGTGTACGGCATGTACTCGCGGTGCTTGTTCGCGTACCCGACCGCGAGCGCGACGACGTACAAGCCGAGCACGCCGGCCCAGAACAAGATCGACCCGTTGAGCGACGCCCACAACGAGATGATCGTGTAGTACAGCGGCGTCGCGCGCGACCCCACCTCGGCGACGTAGTGCACCGAGAAGTCGTGCGTGACGAGCGCGTAGATCATGAGGAGGTTCGCCAGGATCGAGCTGACCCCGAACCCGACGGCGCACGCGCGCGTGACCGCGTAGCCGCGCGGTGAGTGGCTCGCGCCCGCCGCGAAGCCGGTGACCGCGCCTGCGGCCGCGAACGCCAGCGCGGCGAGGACGAGGGTTCGCCCGAGGATCGAGATCACGGGCCGTCCTCGCTGAGGGTCACGATGTCGGGCTTCTCACCGTCTTCCGGGGCCCGGTACTCGTTGCTGTGCTTGACCATCACGCGGTCGGTCGCGAACTGCCCGTCCTTGATGGTGCCTTCGACGACGACGCCGATGCCCTCGCGGAACATCTGCGGCGGCGCGCCCACGCTGGCGACCTTGATGTGCTCCTGGCCGTCCGTGACGACGAACTTGAGCTGGTTGGTGTCCGGGTTCCAGTCGACGGTCCCGGCTTCCACCTGCCCGCCGAGCCGGATCGTGGCGCCGTGGGCCTTCGCTCCAGCCGCGACCAGCTCGGACGGCGACCAGTAATAGACGAGGTTCTCGCCCAAGTCTCCCATGCCGATCCACGCCAGCGCAGCGCCAGCGACCGCAACGGCGGCGATCGCGGCCAACGGACGACCCGTCATGATGACCCCCCAGGCGGGCGCGGCTTGGGCGCGCCCATGATCAGGCGCAGCCCGTATCCGCCGAGCAACCCCCACGTCACCACGTACGCGGCCCAGACGTAGGCCCATTGACCTTCGATGACTCCGTCCGTCACGGGGCGACCTCCAGGGGCGGGGCGCGGAGCTGGTCCGCGCGGTCTCTCGCGATTCGGTAACGCCGCGCTACGAACCAGATCGACACGAGCAGCAGCGCGACCGTGTTGAGCCAGAGCACATTCCACATCTCGGCGCTCATCGTCGATGACGATGATTGAACCTGGTGAAGCGAGCGCCACCACCGCACCGACATGTACGTGACGGGGATGTTGACGAACGCGAGCACGGTCGTGACCGCGGACCACGACGCGCGCCGCTCGACGTCGTCCACCATCGCGCGCAGCACCATGACGCCGACGAACGTCAGGCACATGATCGCGGACGCGGTCAGCCGCGGATCCCAGTCCCACCACACGCCCCAGGTCGGCTTCGCGAAGATCGAGCCGAGCACGAGCAGCAGCACGTTGAGCAGCACGCCGACCTCGACGGAGGACTCGACGAGCGCGTCGGCCCCAGGGCGGGCGGTCGCCAGCGACGCGACCGCGCCCGCGAACGCAACCAGGTAGATGACCATGCAGATCCACGCGGCGGGGACGTGCACGTAGAGGATCCGTCCGACGTCGCCCATCATCATCTCGGGGGGCGCCCAGAACAAACCGATGGCGTTCCCGGCGGCCATCAGGACGAGGCCGGCGAGCCCGATGTAGTGTTCCCAAGCGAGCTTCATCAAGGGTTCTCCACGATGCGTGAGAACAGCAGACCGGAGAGGCTCCAGTGCACGAGGTCGAACGCGATCAGGAGCCCGAGCCAGCCGCCCGCTTGGTCCATGGGGTCGCCCTCCATCAATACCGTCGTGCCGCGTGACGCGGCGAGCAGCGCTGGCATCACGAGCGGGAGCAGCAGCAGTGGCAGCAACACGCTCGCCCCGCGCGCCTGGCTGGTGATCATCGCGTACAAGGTGCCGGGCGCGGCGACCGCCGCGGAGCCTGCCACGAGAAAGCCTAGGTAGACCCATGGACTACCGGCGATGGGGGCGTCCATCACCGCGATGGTCAGCGGCGTGAGCGCGACCCCGACGCCGAACAAGACGAGCGCGTTCGCGAGCGCCTTGCCGTAGAACAGCGCGAGCGGGTCGACCGGCCACAGGACGAGCCCTTCGAGCGCGCCTTGTTCTGCTTCGACCGAGAACGACTGGTCGAGGGAGCGCGTGGACGCGAGCAGCATGCCGACCCACAGCGTGCCGCCAGCGATCTTGCGCATGACCTCGACGCTGCCCGCGGCGAACGCCATCAACAGGAGGATCGCCACCGCGAACACGAACAGGCCCGACAGCCGGGCGGGGCCGCGCCACTCGATGAGCAGGTCCTTCCACACGACCGCGGCGATCTGCTGCACCAGGCGGATCATGGGGCCAGCTCCGACGTCGCGTCAGACGGCAAGCCGGACCAGACGACGCGCCCGCGCTCGAGGCGGACCGCGGCGTCGCACCACGGCCCGGTCGTCTCGGGGTGGTGGCTCGCGAGCACGATGGTGACGCCGCGGGCGCGCTGCTCGGCGACCACCTCGCCGATCAGCGCGCGCCCGGGCGGATCGAGCGCGGCGAGCGGCTCGTCGAGCAGGAACAAGCTCGGGGTTCGGAGCAAGGCGCGCGCGAGCGCGACGCGGCGCTTCATGCCCGCGGAGAACGTACGCACCGGCTCGGTGCGGTCGGCGGGGATGCCCACCCTGTCGAGCGCGGCGCGGGGATCGAGGCCGGTCATGCCGGCGAGGCGCGCCCACACGAGCAGGTTGTCGCGCGCCGACAGGTCCTCGTACAGGCGCGTGGCGTGGGTGAGCAGCACGACGTCCGGCCGAAGGGCCGCGCGGTCGGCCCACAGCGGGCGGCGGCGCCACCAGATGTCGCCGGCGTGCGGGGCCAGCGCGGTGGCGAGGCACCGCAGGAGCGTGGTCTTCCCAGAGCCGTTGGCGCCCAGCACCATCAGCGCGCCGCCGGACGGGACGTCGAGGTCGACCCCGGCGACGGCCCAACGCGGCCCGAATCGGCGTGCGAGGCCGCGAACCACCAATCCATCGTGCTCGGGACGGTTCACCATGAGGCGCCGGCCTTATCGGGCGGGCCCCTCCGCGGCCAACCGGGTCACGGGCAGGGGAGTCGTTGGGGCCCACTCCTTGATCAGCGTGTCGAGGTCCGGGCCGACGCCGCAGGCCGCGTCGGCCAGGGCCGGCGCGTCGGCGAAGTCGTCGACGTACGCGACGTGGAACGCGGCCTTGCCGGCGCCGGTGAAGGTGGACAATACGCTGCACTCGTCGTACGCTGCGCACTCCTGGTTGAGCGCCCCGTCGAACCACGCGACGAGGTCGGCCGCTTGCTTGAGGTGATCGAGCTGCTCGGTAGCGTTGAGCCCGACGCCGTTGGGGTTCGCGTACCCGTCGACGTTGTCCGGGTCGACGCCGTCGCAGCCGCGGGCGCCGTCCCAGCCGTCCAGCGGCTCGCCGAGCGCGTCGTCGGGGAACGCGGCCGCGTCGGGGCGCCCGCGGCGGGCGTCAGAGGCCCGCATCATGCCCACGCTCCGCGAGGGGCCAGAGATCGGGCCGATCGAGGTCGACCTCGGCGCGGGTCGAGACGGTGCAACCCCGCCGGCACCATCGACGGAACCCTCAGGACGTACGGCGCAGCGACGTGCTGGAACCAGGAGTTGGTCACGACGCCGGGCGACGCCACCGCCGCAGCTGGCGTTGTAGCGCCACAACTGAATAGTTTGGCTCGCCTCTTGCAGCGCGCGCCACAAACAGGCACGCAAGGGAGGTGCTCGTTGACATGCCTTCGACATGGTCCTTCCTGTACTTTGGGCGGTGGTTCACCACGCCCGGGCCGGTGGACGCGAACATCATCGTGAAGGTGACGAACGTCACTGGCGACGTGGTGGTGACGCCGGCGGTGCAGTACGCGGCGGTTCGTCGGGCGAACCCCGGGGCGGCCGCGGAGCTCGACGCGACGGGGACGACGGGCACGGCGATGTTCGCAGCGACGTTGGCGACGAGCGGGACGTTGTGGGCCCAGCTCGGGGTGGGCGTGAAGCTGTCGCAGGGCACGTACGGGAGGCTATGGTTGAGGTGACGGTGTTCCGTCGGGTGCATGGTGAGGAGGTCGGCATGTCGGACGTGCAGGTGCAGCCGTCGCCGCTCGGTCAGACGATCTACGTGCCGGTGGGCGGCGCGCGGCCGACGCTCGGGGTGACGCACCTGAAGGCCGGGCTGTGGATCACGGGCTTCGCGGGCTCCGGCACGCTGAAGAACCGGCTCGGCGTGCGGACGTGCGCGACGGAGGAGGGGGCGTACGGGCCGTGGACGGCGCTGGAGTCGGGCTGGACGGACACCACGGCGGACGGTGTGTGTGGTTTGGCGATCCCTGATGCTGGAGAAAGGTGTCGCGTTTCGTACCTCACCGAAAACACGTTCCGCTGGGCCATCTGTAAGCGGTACGGAGATGCGCAACGTGCGTCGTGCTGCGGCAAGTTCTACGACGGTGACCCCGACGAGAGGCTCAACCCTGCGATGGGTGGCCGTGAGTCGGCCGTCAATGACGCCTTCTTCATGAATGACATGGTTGTATACTTGCTGTGCCCGTCATGATCGTCGGCCTGCGGTACTTCTCGCTCGGCTTGGTTGGCGTGTTTGCCGCGCTCATCACGACGGGGTGCAGCATTCACCCTCCCACCAATTGTGTCGACCAGTTCGGGGTCATCCGGATGTTCCCCTCGAGCGGAGCCACCGTCGACTCGGGACCGGTCGCCTTTTGGGTTGAGATGGACGGTGAACATGATTGGGAGTCGTACGGATCACTCGAGGGAGATTTGGTGATCTCGAGCGAGGCTGAAGGTCAGACCCGGCTGGTGGTGATTGGTGAGGTGACGGGCGAGGAATACACGATTTCGGTGGACCTTGATCCTGGTCCGTATGTTTGGTGGTTCGAGGGGCGCTTTGAGCGGGTACACAGCTATACCACGGACTGTTTGTTCCCTCCGCACCTCCTCGTCGTTCAGGACGGAGCTGGCGAACAGCAGTGACTTCGCCTTGGTTGCCAATGCGGCCTCGGCGGCCGTGGCGGCGCTCTGGGCGCGATCCCGTGGGGCCCTTCTCGCCGCGCCCCGCCGCTTGTGGGTGGGCTGATTCAGCTTTGTCGCGGGAGCCTCAGCCTGTCGACCGCCGACCGCGACTCACCGAAGGTCAGCCCGACCTGAATGCGGCGTTGGACCGTCTGATTGATCCCATCGTGCGTGGGGACCCGGAATCACCAGGTGCGTTTGGAGAGCGACGTACCGTACGGTTCGGTAGGGTCGATGACGGCTGGTGGGTCCCGTCGCAGGGCCAAGGCTACCAGGGCACGGGCCGGGTCGGCTGTCGGCCTGGCGCGATCGGCCCACAGCGGGCGGCGGCGCCACCCGAGGTCACCCGCGTGCGGCGCCGACGCGGTCGCGAGGCACCGCAAGAGCGTGGTCTTGCCGGAGCCGTTGGCGCCCAGCACCATCGGCGCGCCGCCGGACGGGACGTCGATGTCGACCCCGGCGACGGCCCAAAGCGGGCCTAATCGGCGTGCGAGGCTGCGAACCGCCAGTCGGGACGTCTCACCGTGAGGCCTCGTGCTTATCGGGCGGGCCCCCAGGTCGCCAACCGGCGTCACGGGCAGGCGAGTCGCGGCGCCCCGAGGTCCCACTCCTTGATCAGCGTGTCGAGGTCGGGCCCGACGCCGCACACGTCGTCGGCGAGCGCGGGCGCGTCGGCGAAGTCGTCGACGTACTCAACGTGCAACGCGGCCTTGCCGGCGCCGGTGAAGGCGGACAATACGCTGCACTCGTCGTACGCCGCGCACTCCTCGTTGAGCGCCCAGTCGAACCACGCGACGAGGTCGGCCGCTTGCTCGAGGTCGTTCTTCAGGCCGACCGACAGCCCTCGCTTGTGCGCTTCGTCCGCCAGGAACCGGTTGTACTCGAGCTGCTCGGTGGCGTTGAGCCCGACGCCGTTGGGGTTCGCGTACCCGTCGACGTTGTCGGGCTCGACGCCGTCACAGCCGCGCGCGACCGCGAGGTCGAGGCGATCCGCCATCACGGCGCGGACGGCGGGGTGGGTGACGTCGAGCCACCACTCGCCGTCCCAGCCGTCGAGCGGCTCGCCGAGGGCGTCGTCGGGGAACGCGGCGGCGTCGGGGCGCCAGTCTTCGAACGAGCCAGCGCTGAAGTAGCAGACGACGACGGCGCGCTCGGCCAGCTCGGCGAGGGTGGCGTCGGGCACGTCGAACAGATCGACGTCGTACATGTCGACCACGAGCGACGTGTCGACGGCGCCGGTGAGCTGCCACTGCCAGGTCGTTCCAGGCGCGGGACGCCAGACGTCGCCCGCGGTCGCCGGGGGGCCCGCCGTGTAGTCCACGCACTGGCCCGCGCGCCGGACCTGGCCTTCGTCGCACGCAGCCCCGCTGCCACACCCGAGCAGGACCAGCGCCTGGATCAACCGACCTCCAGGGGCGCGACACGGCGCCGCCGTCGGGCGTGAAGCAGGGCCCAAGACGCCGCTGGCAGCAGCCACCCGGCCGGACCCGCCGCTCCGTCGCACCCGCCGCACCCTTGCCCGGCGACCGGCGGGCACGGGAGCGTGACCACGGGTTCGCTGTTGAGCGAGCGCGCCACCTCCAGCGCCCGGGTCGCGCTGCCTTGCACCACGACGAGGTGCCAGGCCGCCGGGTCCGAGCTCGCGGTGCCGTCTTCGAACAGGACCTCGCCGTCCGCCGCCGACAACGACGCCGCGAGGTGCATCGACGACGTGTCCTTCACCACCCACAGATCGTCGGTGAGGTGCAGCAGCCCGAGTGGCAGCGCCAGCCCGAACCCGTCGACGGCGACGTCGGCCATCGACACGGTGACGACCTCGTCTTCGACGAGGGCCGGCGTGGTCTGCACGTCGACGCCGTCCCACGGCAGCACCAGCTCCAGCCGGTCCGCGCCCCCGTCGAAGGCCACCTCGAGGTGGGTGACGTCGGACGCGACCGGGTCGGCCCGCCACGTGAGGGTCGCCGCGCGCGCCGGCGCCAGCGCCTCGATCGGCGCCGAGACCTCGGCCCCGGCGACCGCCGCCGGGGCGTCGAACGTGACGCGCTCCGACGCGACGTCGACGGTCACCGACGCCGCCTCCGCCGCGCGGCAGACGTCGGCGACCGCGTCGTGCGCCAACGCCTCGGCTCGTGCCGACCAGTCGAAGCCGTACACCACCTCGGTGCCGTACGGGTTCCACCCGCTCGCGTCGCTCACCTGGCCGAGCAGGGCCGCGCGCCAACCCAGCTCGATGAGCGGGTGCCCCGGCGCGGCCACCTCGGCGGCCACCAGGGCGTGACGCGCCCGCACGTTCGCGGTGCGCACGCCGTTGTCCGACTCGGTGCTCCCGAACAAGCCGGCCCACCCCATCCACAACGACAGGTTCCCGGTGTCGTCGGGTTGCCAGGTGCCGTCGAGCATCGGCGGCAGCGGTGACGCGCCGCGATCGGCGACCTCGGCGACGAACGCGCCGATCCCGAGGATCTGCGCCCCGGCGTCGGCGTACGCCTGCAGCGACGCCTCGTACTCGGCGACCGCGGCGGGATCGTGCACAAACGCCGGCCCGAGGTAGCAGTTGAGATCGTTCGTCGCGAGCAGCTCCCCGTCGTCGGCGAACGACCACACCACCTCGTAGCTGCCGTCGGGAGACGCCCCGCCCTGCGTCGTGACCACGAAGACGTCGTCGTACCGGTAGAGCGTGTCCGTGATGCCGGCGTCTCCCCACCAGTATTTCGCGAGGTTGCGCGGCAGGACGGCGACGTCGTAGCCGAACGACGGCATCACGCGAAGCGCCCCTTCGCCGAGCTGCCCCTCCTGCGTGAACACCACGCCGGAGCGCGGCACGTCGTGCTCCTGGAACGTCTCGGCGGTGATCCGCAGCGACACCTCCTGGTCGTGCAGCGGGAACGCCGTCCAGAGCTGGTCACTGTAGTGGAAGCTGACCAGCTCGATCTGCCCGCCGTCGGCGAGCGCGCGCGTGCGGTCGAGCACGTCCGGGTGGCGGCGCGCGATGACCTCGAGCATGTACGCCTGCATCTCGATGGTGATCGTCCAGTCCGGGTGCTGCTCCATCAGCGCGAGCAACGGCACGTACGACTCGATGATCGTCTGGTCCTCGATGCTGTCGTTGTCGGCCGCGTCCCAGTCGGGCCACAGGCCTTCGAGCCCACCTGCGCAATACTGCAGGTTGAAGTGAAACATCGACACGACGAACAGCTCGGGAGCGGGCACGCTGCCTCCACGCCGCGCGGATAACCCGCGGCTGCTTTACGCCGGAGCGACCGCGACCGGCACGCCGTTGAGCGCCGCGGTGCCGGTGAGCGCGTCGACGAACACGTCGTCGGTGAGGTCGTTCGCGGAGACGCCGGGCCGTTCGGACGCGACGGAGAGCCTCGTGCCCTGCCGATGATGCCCGTACCCGTGCGGCAGGCTGACCACGCCCGGCATGACGCCGTCGGTGAGCTCGACCGGCACGACGACGTCCCCGACCCGGCTGGTGACGCGGGCGGCCGCCCCGTCGCCGAGCCCCCGCGCCGCGGCGTCGTCGGGGTGCATCATCAGCGTGCACCGGTCACGCCCCTTCACCAACCGGCGACTGTTGTGCATCCAGGAGTTG
>CAIUDO010000238.1 GCA_903897935.1 uncultured Pseudomonadota bacterium | reverse complement strand
TCCGCAGCTCGCGGCGGAGGCGTCAGCCAGGGCCCCGCACCGACCAAGCGAGCCGTAGTTCTTCCGACGAAGTCGAAAGAACCGAAGCGAGCGCCGGGAGGGCGGACAACGGAAGTAGGGCCCGGTCCGCCGCGAGTCCGCTGACGTCCGGAGCGCTTCCCCAGCTCGCGGCGGAGGCGTCAGCCAGGGCCCGTAGTGAACATGCCGCAAGGCGCCCGGCGAGGGCGCGCCGTGGCGGTTAGCACGCGGCCATGTCCCAAGTTCAGGTCCGGGTGACCGAGGCGTATCGTGGCGTCTCGGGGGTGGTGCTGTACGAAGCTGTCTCGGGTGACGCGCCCATCGCGGGCCCACGGCTCGTCGTCATCGGCTTGGTGCACGGCAACGAGGTGGTCGGCGGGCACGTGCTGGCGCGGCTGGCCGAGGCGGTGCACGGTGGGCTGGTTCGCGGGTCGATCCTCGCGGTTCGGGCGAACGAAGAGGCCGCGCGGATCGGCAAGCGACACACGCCCGACGGCAGCGACCTGAACCGTATGTGGGACCACGCGACGCTGCAGCGCCTCATGGCCACGCCTGAGCAAGCGCGGTCCTACGAGCAGCGCCGGGCGCTCGAGCTCGCGCCTCTGCTGTGCGAAGGTTCGGCGATCCTCGATCTTCACAGCACGTCGTTGCCGTCGACGCCGTTCCTCGTGATGCGGGACGATCAGCGGCACGCCGCGGCGGCGTTCGCGCTGCAGGTGCAGCGCGTGGTCACCGGCCTGCACGAAGGCGCGATCCTGAGCGGCGGAACCGCGCCCGACGTCGGGCTCAAGCGCGGGGAGTCGTCGCCGCGGCTCGGGTTCACGTTGGAGTCCGGGCAGCACGCCGATCCCGCGAACGTCGAGCGGGCGTGGGGCGTCGTATTGAGGTTCTTCGAGCACTTTCGCGTGTGGGGGCCGCCAGCGCCGCGCGTGCCGTCGGTCGCGCCGGAGGTGTTCGAGGTCGTCGATCGGGTGGTGCAGGTGCACGGCAACCGTCCGTGGCGGTTCGTGGGCCACCAGGGCGACGAGGAGGCGGCCCGCTACGATCGTCGCACCGGTCCGCGGTTGTTGGCGAGCTTCGAGCGCGTCGAAGCCGGTGAGCCCGTGCTGCGCCGGAGCCCGACCGAGGCCACCCGGGCGCAGCTCGAGTTCACGATGCTGCTGCCGACGCCGGCCGCCGACCCGGGGACCGATCTGTACTACGTGGCGCAGCGCCGTGAGACCGGCATGGTCCTCAACGGGACCCTCCGGTCGGACGACGAGGCGTGGCGGGAGGCGTCCGGGATCGAGCGCATGCTCGATCTGCTCGAAGACGACGCGTTCTCCCGCGGTGAGACCTGGACGTGCTTCGACGAGCGGCTCGCGCTCGACACCTGCGCGGCGATGCTGGCGCGTACGCTGCGCTTGCCGGTGGGCCACCCGGACCGGCGGTTCACCGTCGTCGGGCGCGGAGACTGGGGTGGCGGCGAGAGCGAGCGGCGCGCGGGGCGGCGCTGGCGTCAGGTGATGCGGCGCGTGCTCGGCGAAGGCGTGAACAGCGAGCGGTTCCAGCTCATGCGGGGGGCCACGCTCGGGTGGCTCCGGTCGCTCACCGGCCCGTCGACGCGCTCGTTGATCGGGCAGGGGCTCGAGGCGAACGCCGACTGCACCACGCGGATGTACCTGTCGAACCGGCAGCCCCACACGGTCTCCGTCGTGGTCGTCGGCGACCTCGCGCGGGCGCTGCGCGGCGGCGACCACCGGGACGTGCGGGTGTGCGTGCTGGTCGAGGCGGCCGTCGCCGAACAAGCGGATGGGCGCGTGCGGGTCGGCGTCGAGCGGCTCGGCTTGTTCTCGTCGCGTCCCGAGTTCCTGCGCGCGATCGGCCGCCTGCTCGACCAACTCCGCGCCGAGCACCTCGAGATCGTCGCCGCTGCCCTGGAGGAGTCGCCCGAGCTCGCCGGTCTCGTCGAGGCCGGCCCCACGCGCGCGTTCGTGCCGAGCCCGGAGGCCGCCCCGATGTCGGCGCTCGGCGCCTACCTCGAGCGATCCCAGCTCGCGCGGTGGGACGACCTGCTCGACGGGGTGACGTTCCCCGCGCGGCTAGAGCCGGCGACCGAGGCAGCCGATCCGGTCAGCGACTGGCTCACCTACTGCATGGGCGCCACCGGGATCCTCGACGACGAGGCCCTCCGCCTGATGCTCGTCGCCCCGCAGCCAGACGGCGGCGCCGCGCTCGACCGCGCCGGGTTGCAGCGGGCGCGCGCCAACCCCGGCACGCTGGTGGTGCGCGAGTCGGCCTCCGGGCCGGCCCTGCCCGACGCCCCGATCCTCGCGGTCGACGTCGACGCTGACAACCTCCAGCGCTGGCTCGGGTGGAAGCGGCTGCTTCGTACGGCCCAGGTGGTGCCCGACACACGCGGGATCGACGTCGATCTCGTGTTTCACGAGGTTGCGATCCGGCGTCGGCTGGTGCGCTGGTACCATGAGGCCCGCGACCGGGCGCACCGAAGCCACGATGAGGTGCTCGTGGTGGTCGCCAGCGACGGGCACACGCCGAGCGGTGTGTCCGAGGTCGCGCTCGCGCTGCACGAGGCGCACCTCGCGCTCGTGTTGGACCCCAAGGTCCGCTACCTCCGCATCCAGCACGCGCAGGGCACCCACCTCGGGTGGATGCGGGCGTTCGCGCGGTCGGCCGGTCGTCGACCGCCCGGCGCTCCCATCGGCTTCGCGTGGGAGCAGGAGCACGGCGCGTCAGTGAGCGTCATCCTCGTCGCCACCCGCTCGGAGGGCACCGGCGACGGCATGTTCGAGCTCGACACCTGGCGGGTGGTTCGGTGCGCCGTCATCGTGTCGGCGACCCGAGGCGCCGGGCCGTCCGACCACAAGGTCGGGGTGTTCACCGAGGGCCCGCCGCGCGGTCGGCTCAACTTCGAGCTGGTGCAGTTCGGCCGCTCCCACTGCGAGAACCTGCTGCGGCAGGCCAGCCGACACGTGAACGGGGCAGGGGGCCCGGATCTGCGTCGTTCGCTCGAAGTGTCGGCGATCGAAGAGCTCTCGTCGTGGGTGCGCCGCGTGCGGAGGGCGATCGCCGATCGGCCGGTCTTACGCGACGATCCCGACGCGCTCGCCGCGTGGTGCCGCGCGTCCCTCGGCATCGTCGACCCGCAGCTCGTCTCCATGCTGCCGGTCGAAGCGCAGCGCGGGGGCTCCGACGAAGACGTCGCGCGGCGTATGTGGGCGGTGGGCGATGCGCTGGAAGACGACGAATAACGTCAGGATCCGCGCCGCACGTCCTACCTGCCCATCGCGACGCGAACGCGCGGCAGCACCTTCGACAAGGCATCGAGCGCGCCGTCCACGTCGGCTTCCGTAGTGGTCGGCCCGAACGAGAAGCGGATCGCGCCGGTCGGATCCGGGTCGCCCATCGCGAGCAAGGTAGGGGACGGGCGCACGCTGCCCGAGGCGCACGCCGCCCCGCTCGACACGCACACGCCTTCGAGATCGAGGGCTTGCACCAACACACCTCCGGTGGCGCCCCCGAGCACCACGGACGTCGTCGACGGGGTCCGCG
>CAIUDO010000237.1 GCA_903897935.1 uncultured Pseudomonadota bacterium | reverse complement strand
GGCGTGAGCGAGGCCGAAGGCGACTGCAATGACGACGACGCGGGTGTGCACCCCACCGCCGAAGACGTCGTCAACGGCGTCGACGATGACTGCGACGGGCTGGTCGACGAAGGCGGCGCCCGCGTCGACGACGACGGCGACGGCTTCTCCGAGGAGACGGGCGACTGCGACGACGCCAACCCCGAGGCCAACCCCGCCCAGGAGGAGATCCCCGAGAACGACGTCGACGACGACTGCGACGGCGCGATCGACGAGCCCGTCGACGACGACCGCGACGGGTGGACGGCGGCGTCCGGGGACTGCGACGACACCGATGGGTGGGCGAACCCGGGCATGGAGGAGCTCTGCGACGGCGTCGACAACGACTGCGACGGCGTCATCGACGAGCTGTGCCAGGAGGTGATCGGTCAGGACACCGGCGTCGCGAAGCCCGGCTGTGGCTGCGCGACCGACCGCGGCCCGACGTCGGCCCTGTGGTTGGCGCCTGTGCTGGGGCTGCTCCTGCGCCGTCGGCGGTCCGCGTGATCGTCCTCACGCTGGCCGCGGCGGCGTCCGCGCAGCAGTACCGCTTCGGCACGTCGCCCGAGGACTACGGCGCGTTCTACCCGACGGCGTACTACGATCACGGCGGCGTCGACTGGAGCTGTGGCGGCATCACCTACTCCGGCCACCGCGGCAGCGACTTCGGCGGCGGCAGCTTCGACGGGATGTACGCCGGGCGGGACCTCGTGGCGGCGGCGGACGGGACCGTCGTGACCACCAACGACGGCGAGTTCGACGCGTGCACGACCGGCGACTGCCCGGGCGGCAGCGGGTTCGGGAACTACGTCAAGCTGCAGCACGCCGACGGAAAGGTCACCTACTACGCCCACATGAAGCAGTGGAGCGTCGCGGTGTCGGTCGGCCAGTACGTGACGTGCGGCCAGAAGCTCGGGGAGATGGGCAGCAGCGGCTACTCGACCGGGCCGCACCTGCACTTCGAGGTGCGCGACGCCGGCAACACCGCGCTCGACCCGTTCTCCGGCGGGTGCGCGGGCGGCCCGTCGTACTGGGTGGATCAAGGCGCGTACGCCGCGCTGCCCGGCCTGGTGTGCGAGGGGCCGGTGGCGCCGTGCAGCACCCTCGACCTGCTCACCTGCGGCGCCGCCGTCGCCGCCGCCAACAACATGGGCGGCTCGACGACCGACCACTATTACTACGGTTCATGCGTCGAATACACGTACACCGGCCCTGAGGTCGCGTGGCGCGTGCGCACGAACCTCGCCGAGCCCGTCACCGTGTCGGTCACCGGGAACAGCGCGGACGTCGATCTGCTCGTGCTCGACCACGACGCGTGCGACGGCACGGGCTGCATCGGGGCGTCGGTGAGCCCGAACGCCGACGCCGAGTCGGTCACGTTCAACGCCAACGCCGACCAGGAGTACGTCGTCGTGGTCGACGGCTGGGAGGGCGCGGTCACCAGCTTCACGCTGTCGGTCGCGTGCAACGGGTCGCTGGGCGGCGACGATCCCCCGGAGGACACCGCGCCGCCGGTCGACACCGCGCCGCCGGTCGACACGGCCGAGACCGGCGACGACCCGCGGCCTCCGCGCCCGAACGACGACGATCCCCCGATCCCGCCGATGGGCGACGAGGACCTGTCCGCGGGCCAGCGGCTCACTGCCGAAGACAGCGGCTGCGGGTGCGCGTCCGGCGGATCGAGCGGCGCCGCCGTGGTCGCGGCCGGTCTGCTCGCGCTTCGAGCGCAGCGGCGCCCGAAGAGGTAAGCTCGCCGCCTATGTCTCGCCCTACCCCCTTTCATCCTCGCACCACCGCGGCGAACCGCGGCTGGGCCTACAAAGAGTGGGCCGGGTTCGTCGCGCCGTGCTCGTACGACCGTCACTCCGAGCGCGAGTACGTCGCGTTTCGGCACACCGTCGGCGTGATCGACGTGTCGCCGCTCTACAAGCTCGACGTGCGCGGCCCCGACGCCGCCGCCCTCGTCGCGCGGTGCTGGAGCCGCGACGCCACCCAGATGGAGCCCGGCCGGGTGGTCTATGCCACCCTGTCGGACGACGACGGCTACCTGCTCGACGACGGCACGATCACCATGCTCGCGCGCGACCACGTGCGCGTGACGTCGTCGGAGCCGTGGTGGGCGTGGATGCACGACTACGCGCGCGGCCTCGACGTCACCCTGACCGACGTGTCGCACCTCGCGGCGCTCGCGATCCAGGGCCCGCTCGCCGCCGACGCGCTCGCGCCGCTGCTCGACTTCGATCTCACGAAGATGCGGTTCTTCCGCGCACGTCGGGCCAAGCTGGCCGGGCGCCCCGTGTGGATCACGCGCACCGGCTACACCGGCGACCTCGGGTACGAGGTGTTCTGCGAGCCAGAGCACGCGCTGGCGCTGTGGGACGCGATCTTCGAGGCGGGCGCGCCCCACGGCATCGAGCCGTGCGGCCTCGACGCGCTCGACGTCGTGCGCATCGAGGCTGGGTTCGTGCTGCAAGGCGTCGACTACGTCACCGCGCGGCTCGCGCCGAGCCCGAAGCGTAAGTCGACGGCGTACGAAGCCGGCCTCGGCTGGACGGTCGAGCTCGATCGCGCCCCGTTCGTCGGCCAGCGCGCGATCCGGGACGAGGTCCGGCGCGGGCCCGCGTGGGCGACCGTCGGGCTCGATCTGTCGTGGGAGGGCCTCGAGGCGCTGTACGCCCGCTACGATCTGCCGCCCCACCTCGCGCCGATCGCGTCGCGGGCCTCGGTCCCGGTGTACGACAACGGGAAGAAGCAGATCGGGCAGGTCACGTCGTCCACTTGGTCGCCGCTGCTGAAGCGCTACATCGCGATCGCGCAGGTACAAGCCAAGTTCGCCACGCTCGGCACCCAGGTGCAGGTCGAGCACACCGTCGACTACGAGCGCGGCGTCGTGGGCGCGGTGGTCGCGCCGCGCCCGTTCTTCGATCCGCCGCGAAAGAAGGCCCAACCGACCCTGCGGAGCGCCCCATGAGCCGCCTCGGAACCACCAGCGCCCCGTGGGACGCGGTCATCGTCGGGGGTGGGCACAACGGGCTCGTGTGCGCGGCGCTGCTCGCCAAGGCCGGCAAGAAGGTGCTCGTGCTCGAGCGCCGCGAGCGCGTCGGCGGCGCCACGCTCACCGAGGAGCACTACCCCGGCTTCCGGTACACCGTCGCCAGCTACGTCGTCAGCTTGCTTCGCCCGTGGCTTTGGCGGGAGCTCGACCTCGCGCGGCACGGGCTGCAGCTCATCCCGCTGGAGACGAGCTTCAGCCCCTACCCCGACGGCCGCAGCTTGTGCCGAGGGCCGGACCCGATCGCCACCCGCGAGGAGATCGGGGCGTTCAGCCGGCGCGACGCCGAGATCTACCCCACGTTCGGCAAGTCGATGGGCCGCCTCGCGCGGTTCGTGAAGCGGTTCGTCGACCAGACGGCCCCCGACCCGACCTCGTTCCGTCCTCGCGACCTCGCGCAGCTCGTGGGCCACGGGCGCGCGTTCCGCGAGCTGCCCGACGACGAGGAGGCGCTGCTCACTCGGCTGCTCACCGCGTCGGCCACCGACTTCCTGCGGGAGACGTTCGAAGCGGACGAGCTGATCGCGCCGATGTCGTGCAGCGGCATCATCGGGACCTGCCTCGGCGTGTCGTCGCCGGGCACCGCCTACGTGCTGCTGCACCACTACATGGGCGAGATCGACGGCGCGTCGCGGGCATGGGGTCTCGCCCGCGGCGGCAACGGGGCGGTCGCCGACGCCATCGCGTCGTCGGCGCAGGCGAGCGGCGTCACCATCCGGACGTCGGCGGCGGTCGACAAGATCCTGGTCGAGCGTGAGCGGGCGGTCGGCGTCGTGCTCGTCGACGGTGAGGAGATCCGGGCACGCACCGTCGTCAGCGGGTGCGAGCCGCGGCTGACGATGCTCAGGATGGTCGGCCGCGACCACCTGCCGAGCGACTACACCGCTGGCCTCGAGCGCTACAAGAACCGGGGCAGCTCCGGAAAGGTCAACTTGTCGCTCGACTTCTTGCCGGAGTTCACCTGCCGCCCCGGCGACGGTCACCTGCGCGGCGACATCGCGATCGCGCCGTCGACCGCGTACCTCGAGCAGGCGTTCGCGGAGGCCAAGGCGGGGCGGTGGTCCCGGCGGCCGTACCTCAACGTCGTCATCCCGTCGCTGCTGGACCGCACGATGGCGCCCCCCGGCAAGCACGTGATGTCGATCTTCGTGCAGTACGCGCCGTACCACCTCGCCGACGGCCCGTCCTCGTGGCCCCAGCACCGCGACGCGTTCCGCGACGACGTGCTCGACACGCTTCAGGAGTACTGCCCCCGCCTGCGCGACGCGATCCTGCACGCCCAGGTGCTGTCGCCGTGGGACCTCGAGCAGGAGCTCGGATTGACGGAGGGCAACATCTTCCACGGGGAGCTCACGCTCGACCAGATCCTGTTCCAACGCCCGGTCGCGGGGTGGGCGCGCTACAAGACCCCGGTGCGCGACTTGTGGATGTGCGCGTCGGGCACCCACCCGGGCGGCGGCGTGATGGGCGCCCCGGGTGGGCTGTGCGCCCGCGAGATGCTCGCGGCGGGTGCGCTGTGAGCGCGGTCGTCGTCATCGGGGGCGGCGTGGACGGGCTCGTCGCCGCCACGCGCCTCGCGCGGGCCGGGCGCGCGGTCGTCGTCGTGGAGCAGCGGCGCGAGGTGGGCGGGGTGTGCGCAGGCGGCTCGTTCGGGGGCTCGTTCCGGCACACCGGGCGGTGGTGCGACACCGTGCACTTCCGGCCGGCGCTGGCCAAGGAGCTGCGGCTCACCGAGTGTGGCCTGCGGTTCGTGCCGCCCGCGGACAGCCTCGCCGTCGAGGCCGACGGGCCCGGCATCGCGTGGACGAGCGACAGCTACAAGACCGAGCGCGACCTCGCGCGGCGGGCCGCGGGCGACGTCGACGGGCTCGCCCGCCTGCAGGCGTGGGTCGAGCGCACGCGGCCGGTCATCGAGGCCCTGGTCGACGCGCCGCCGACCCGGCTCGAGGGATCGGCGCCGCTCACGCCGCTGGTCAAGCAGGCGCTCGGCATGCGCCGCATGGGCGCCCGCGACATGTTGGAGCTGCTGCAGGTCGGCCCCGCCGCCGCCGAGGATCTGCTCGCGTCGTACGTGCAGGACCCCCTGCTGCGCGCCGCGATGATCGCGCCCAGCCTGCTCGGCACCCGCATGGGCCCGAACGCCCCGCATTCGGCCGGGATCTGGCTGCTTTATGAGGCGTTGACGGGTGCGTACGAGGTCGACGGGGGCCCGGCGGGGCTCGTGAGCGCGCTGCACGTCGCCGCCGAGCGCGCGGGCGTGCGGTTCCGCCTGGGAGCCGCCGCGCGCCGCGTGCGGGTGGAGGCCGGCGCGGTCGTCGCCGTCGAGACGTCGGAGGGCGATCTGGACTCCCGCGCCGTGTTGTCCGCGATCGGCCCGCGCCGCACGCTGCTGGATCTCGTCGACCCGATGCTGCTCCCGAGCCGGGTGGTGCGGGAGGCGCGCGCGCTGCGGGTGCGCGGCTCGTGGGCGGTGATCCACCTCGGGTTGTCCGGTCCCCCGCAGTGGCGCTCGCGGCCCGGGGTCGCGTTCGGCCGGGTGCACGTCGGCGCGAGCCCGACCGAGCTCGACCGGGCGATGGACGACGCAAACGCCGGTCGTCTGCCGGAGAAGCCGTTCCTCGACGTGCGAGTCCTGCCGGCGTCGTGCGCGCCCGCGGGGCAGGCGGCGCTGACGGTGCAGCTCTCCTGTGTGCCGTACCACCTCGAGGGGGGGTGGACCGCGGAGGCGCGTCAGCGCTTGCTCGACCGCGTGCTGGCCACGTTGGCCGAGCACGCCCCCCACCTGCCCGGGCAGGTGGTCGCGAGCGAGGTGCTCACCCCCCGCGATCTCGAGGCCGAGCTCGGGCTCGAAGGGGGGCACCCCCTGCACGGCGAGATCGCGCTCGACCAGCTGTGGGCGCTGCGCCCCACGCCCGCGCTCGCTGGCTACCACACGCCGATCAAGGGGTTGTTCCTCGGCAGCAGCGGCACCCACCCGGGGGTGGGTCGCACGGGGGCGTCCGGCGCGCTCGCCGCCAAGGCGCTGCTGGCGGGCGCGTGAAGCTCCGTCGCCGCGACCTGCTGCTCGCGCTCGGGTGTGGCGTCGGCGCGCTCGCGGCGGTCAAGGTGGGCGGGCGGTGGTGGCTCGGGCCCGATCCGTCGTTGTCACCGCGGGCCGGGCGCTCGCTGAACCACCTGTCCGGCCGCCAGGAGGTCATCGCCACCGCGATCGCGCGCGTGATGGTCGGTCGGAGCGGCCAGATCGCGATCGACGCCGGCACGTGGGATCCCGCGGCGAGCTTCGACCGCCTGCTCGACAGCTTGAGCCCAGACCAGCGGTCCACCGCGGGCAGCGCGCTGCACCTGTTCGAGGAGTGGACGCCTGGGTTCACGAGCTTCACCCGTGCCCCTCGCGACGAGCAGGAGCGGCGGCTCGCGGCGTGGGCCACCAGCGATCTCGCGCTGCACCGGACGGTGTGGGGCCTGCTGCACGCCGCGTTCGGGTCGGGCTTCGCCGGCTCAC
This sequence comes from uncultured Pseudomonadota bacterium, assembly GCA_903897935.1. GTDB lineage: Bacteria > Myxococcota_A > UBA796 > UBA796 > CAIUDO01. The sequence continues at coordinate 6,569 of CAIUDO010000237.1, read as the reverse complement.
GTCCGGGCATGCAGGCGCTGGGTCACCTCGGCCCGACCGTCGTGGGCGCCGGGCACCCCGGGCGCCCGCCGGGCCAGACCGTCGTCTACACCTGGGACGAGCTCGTCCCCTGAGCCGTTGGAGCCGCCGTGGACGCGCGCGTGATCGTCATCGGGACCGGGGCCGGCGGCGCCGTCGCCGCCGCGACGCTGGCCGCCGAGTGGGGCGCCGGCGTCGTGATCCTCGAGGCCGGGCGCCACATGAAGGCGTCCGATCTGACCCAACGCGGCAAGGACCTGCTGCCGGTCCTGTACGCCGGCGGGGGAACCCAGGGCACCGAAGACGGCTCGATCGCCCTGGTCCAGGGGCGCGCCGTAGGGGGGTCCACCCTCGTCAACGACGCGCTCTGCTTCCGGCCGCCCCCCGAGCTTACGGACCGATGGCGGGCCTACGGCGTCGACGTGTCCGACCTCGCGCCGTACGCCGACGAGGTCGAGGCGCGCCTGTCCGTCACCCAGATCCCGAAGGAGATGACGTCGAAGGCGAACTACCTGATCGGGCTCGGCGCGGCGCGGCTCGGGTGGGCGGGGGAGCGCCTGCGCCACAACAGCGTCGGGTGTGTGCAGTGCGGGTTCCGCCACCTCGGCTGCGCGTACGACGCGAAGCAGAGCATGAACCTGACCTACATCCCGGACGCCATCGCCCGCGGGGCCACGCTGCACCCAGAGACCGAGGCACATCATCTGACACGATCTGGCGGGGCCTGGGAGGTAGTGGCTGTCGACGGGCGGGTCTTCCGGGCGCCGATCGTCGTGGTGTGCGCCGGGGTGGTGCAGACCCCCACCCTCCTGCTGCGGAGCGGCATCGACGCGGGCACCGGTCTGCAGGTCCACCTGCAAGCGGTGTCGTGGGGGGACCACGACGAGCCCGTCGACGGTCACAACGGCATCCCGATGTCGTACGGGGTGCTCGAGCACGCCGACGTCTACGGTCACCGGGGGGCGGGGTACCTCATCGAGGGCTGCACGTGGCTGCCCGAGGCGTTCGGCGCGTACGTGCCCTTGCAAGGCGAAGCGTTCGACGAGGCGCTCCGACGGTACCGGTTCCTGGCCGGCGCGGTGATGCTGCTGCGGTCGACCAGCCGCGGCCAGATCACGCTCGGACCCGGCGGTCGCGCGAAGATCGACCTGCCGCTCGACGACAACGACCGGGCGCGGACCGCGGGCTTCTACCAGCAAGTGACGGCGTTGCACCTCGCGTCGGGCGCCCGCCGGGTGTTGGTCGGCCACCGCGCGGCGGGCTGGGTCACCGCCCCCCCGACCGCTCTGGACGTCGAGGCCGGGCGCCAGCTCTTGTACTCGGCGCACCTGTTCGGGGGCGCGAACCGGGGCACCCACACCGACGCGGTCGGGCGAGTCCCGGGGCAGCCGGGCCTGTGGGTGCTCGATGGCAGCGCGGTCCCCGAGGCCGTCGGGGTCAACCCGCAGGTCACGATCGCGGCCCTGGCGATGCAAGGCGCGCGGCGCATCCTCGCCGGGTAGCGGCGCGGGCGTTCGATAAGAAACGAGCGACCGTAGACGACACGACCCCGAAGATGTACGTTGTCGCGTACACGAGGTGACCATGCGCCGACCCGCCATCGCCAAGGACCTGGTGCCCGTCAACGAGTTCCGCGCGAACATGGCTTCGTGGATGCATCGACTGGAAGCCACCGGCCGCCCGGTCGTGATCACGCAGCGCGGGCGAGCCGCGGCGATGTTGGTAGACCCCGCGACGTTTGACGAGATCGAGGAGGCGCGCGAGGTGGTGAAGCGGGTGCTCACCGGCCTGGCGGACGCCGACCGCGGGGCCGTGTACGACGATCACGAGGTCTGGGAGCGTGTCGAGCAGTTGATCGCGACCGCGGAGGCGAAGGCGGATGCGCCTACGGTGGACTGAGCGAGCAAGGGCGGATCTGCTCGCGATCATCGCGCACATCAGCGAACAGCGACCGGCGGCGGCTCGAAAGATGGCGGCTCAGATTCGTGCCAGCATGAACGCCACATTAGACCACCCGCTCATCGGTCGGGTCGTGCCTGAGTTGGACGTGGCCGACATTCGTGAGCGCCTCGTGCCCCCGTACCGGGTGATCTACCAGCTACGAGGCGACCATCTGCTGGTGTTGGCGGTAGTCCATTCCAGGCGGGGCTCCTTCACAGGGGCCGAGAACGACGACGACGAGACCGGGTAGCGGCGCCCGGTAGCGGCGCGGGCTCACGCCCCCAGCGTCACCCACCGGTCGACGCCTACCCCGCGCAGGAACTCGAGGTCGTGACTGGCGACGAGCAGCCCCCCCTTCCAGGCCTTCAACGCGGCGGTGAGCGCGGCCTCCCCGACGAGATCGAGCCCCGCCGTCGGCTCGTCGAGCACCAGCACGTCCACCACCGGTCGTCTTCGCAGCACGCAGATGAGCGCCGCTCGGATTCGCTCCCCCGGGCTGAGCGAGCGCAGCGGGCGCTCGGCGAGCGCGAGCGGGAACCGATGGGCCGCGAGCACCTGCACGATCGCGTCGAGCGGCGCGTCGGACCCCGCCTCCAACAGCGTGAGCAACGACGCGTCGACCCTCCACTCCGCGGCGCCCTGCCCGATCGCGCCCACGCGCGCGGCGTCGACCCGGACCTGCCCACACGACGGCGCGCGCGCCCCGAGCGCTGCGGTCAGCAGCGTGGTCTTGCCCGCCCCGTTTGGCCCTACGACCGCGACCCGCTCGTGCCGCACACACAGGTCCAGCCCGCGCACCAGCACCCGCGACCCCGCCTCCAGCGTCACCCCCTGCATCACGATCACGTCCCCCGCGCCGACCGTCGGCGCCGGCACGACCACGTCGAGCGGGAGCTGCACGGTCAACGCGCGACGGATCGACCGGACCTCGCTCCGACGGGCCTCGATGCGCGCGTCGCGGACCTCGGCCTGACGGCCCTGGCTCACCTGGGCCGCGCCCCGCCGACTGTTGAGCCGCATCCGCGATTGGCTGCGATCGAGCTCGTGTAAGCGCCCGACGGCGCGCTTTCGTTGCCGGCGGCGCCGCACGGTGTGGTCGTGGTGCTCGTCGTCGTCGAGGCCGCCCAGGCGCCGCGCGTAGCGCTCCTCCCGAGCCGCGTGCTCGGCGTCGAGGCGCGCGCGCACGTCGTCGTAGCGGCCGGGCAGGTAGCGGCAACCCGACTCCGCGACGACGAAGAAGTGCTCGAACGCCGCCAACAGCTCGCGGTGGTGCGACACCACAACGAGGCCGCCGCGCCAAGCTCGCACGCGCTGGAGCAGCCACGCGAGGCCGGCGGCGTCGAGGTCCTCGGTGGGCTCATCGAGCAGGAGCAGGTCCGGGCCGGCCAAGAAGGCGGCCATGAGCTCGAGCTTACGGTGCTCCCCGCGGCTCGCCCCGTCGACCAGCGGGCGGGTGGGCAAGCCGAGCGCGGCGGCCTCGCGCCACCAAGCCGGCCCGACGGCGTCCGCGAGATCGTGGGCGCGCGACCACGCGTCGGCGGCCGCGCGGGGATCGAGCAGCTGGGGCACCCGCCGGACCGTCCCACGGACGGTGACCCGCGGGTCGACGACCTCCCCCGCGAGCGCCGTCAGGAGCGTCGACTTGCCGACGCCGTTTCGCCCGACGACCGCCACCCGCTCGGCGCCGAGGCTCAGGTTGAGGCCTCGGAGCAGCGGGCGACCCTCCGGCGTGTTCACGTCGAGCGAACGGACCTCGAGCAACGGCTGGGTCATCGCCCCCCCTTCGTGGCGCGCGCGTGGCGCAACGCGGCGAGCACCCGCTCCGGGGCCCGCACGGTCATCGTCTGCCCGCTCGCGCCGTACGCGACGTCGACGACGTCGCAGGTGGCGTGGATCCGCGCCGCCAGCGCCCCGTCGGCGTACGGCACCTCGAAGCGCTCGGTGCGGTGCTCTGCGCGGGCGGCCTCGATCAGCGCGGCCCTGAGCGCGTCGACGGAGACGGGGTCGTGGGCGCTCACGAGCGCGTACGGGTGGCCTCCGACCGCGGCGCGGATCGCCTCGTTCGGGACGACGCCGACACGGTCGACCTTGTTGAGCACGTACAAGCGATCGACGCCGTCGGCGCTGAGCTCAGCGAGCACCTGGTGCGTGATCGCGAGGTGCACGCCCCACTCCGGGTCCGAGAGGTCGACCACCATCGCGAGCAGCGTCGCGTCCCGGATCTCCGACAACGTCGACGCGAACGAGGCCATGAGGCGCGGCGGCAGGTCCCGGATGAACCCGACCGTGTCGCCGAGCAGCACCGCCCCGCCGGACCGGGTCAGCGCCCGCGACGTGGTGTCCAGCGTCTCGAACGGCTGGTCACGCACCGAGAGCGACGCCCCGGTGAGCGCGTTCATCAGCGAGGTCTTCCCGGCGTTCGTGTAGCCGACCAGCACGACGCGCGCGCAGTCGCCGCGGCCCTTCCGGTGCACCGTGTCCGCGCGCTCGAGCTGCTCGAACGTGCGCCGCAGGTGCGCCGAGCCCACGGATCCGCGGGCGAAGGTACTGAAGCTGCGCGATCTCGACCTGAATCCTCGCCTTGCGCGTCCGGGCGTTGCGGTGGAACACCGCGAGGATGAGCCCCTCGCGGTCCTGGACCGCGAGCCCGGTGGCGTCCTCCAGGTTGCGGGTCTGCGACGGGGTCAGCGCCACATCGAGCACGAGCAAGGTGGCCCCGGCGGCGCGCGCACGCGCCGCGATGGCGTCGCATGTCCCGGTGCCGAGGCCATATCGGCTGTGTGCGCGGGCGGACCGAGACCGGCTCGGGATGGACTCGTAGCCCACCACGTCGTCGTCGAGCGCGCGCACGAGGCCGAGCACCTCGGCGAGGCACGCGGCGCGGTGCTCGGGTGAGCGCCACGCTCCGCGCGACACCACGTAGCAGGCGTAGTGGCCGTCCTCAGCGGCGGGTCGGTCGCGGAGGGCCGCCCGCCGCTCGATCAAGTCTTCCCAGCGGCCGTCATCGGCGAGGGGCACCTCGGGGTGCTCCTCGACGGGGTCGGAGTAGCATTTCATACTGTTCTTCCAAAGCAATGCCCGAGCCACCGAAGCGCACTTTGGCGCCCGGGCGGGTGGTCGTGACGAGCAGGACGGCGGAGCAAAGCCCCGACCGAACGCGACGACTACTGGAAGAACAGGTCCATGATGACGAACTCCGCGACACGGCCTCGCGACCATGCAACGGATGACCCGCCAGCCGGTGCTTGTCAAGGCCGACGAGCGATCCTCGGGTCACGACCCGGTGTCGGCCGGAGGATCGGGCACGTACGGCGACAGGTCCTGGCCGTCGGTGAGGTCCAGGCACGACTCGTAGCGCGTGTACATGCTGATCAGCTCCGAGATGGGCGTCCACCGCACGGTGCCGCCATCGACGAAGCGCTGGATGTAGCCCGTCACCTCGACGGCGTCGGCGATCACCGCCGCCTCGACCTTGTACGGATCGTCGGTGCGCCACTGCTCCGGCACCGCCGTGTCGGTCGCCTCGGCGCGAAAGTCCCGCAGCGAGTAGCGGATGTACGCAGGCGCGAAGTATCGGCCTGCCGGCTGGTTCGTGAGCCACAGCTCGGGGTCGACGTTGCCCGGGCCGGGGCTCACCGACGCCACCGCGGGCGTCACGATCAACGGCGACCCCGCCTGCATCCGAAACAGATCCTCGATGACCTCGACGTCGCCCGGCAACGGAGACCGGTACACCATCGCTGGCGCCAACACGTCGTCTTCGTGGTTGGGCGACACGGTGGGGGCCTCCCACAGCGCGAACATCGGGTGCAGCGCGAACCACTCCGCCCGCGTGACGTACATCTCGAAGACCATGCCCCCGAGGTAGGGCTTCGGCGCGGCGTCTGCGGCGGTGAGGCGCTCGAACAGCTCGTCGTACAGCACGACGGTCTCGTGGCCGTGCGGCGCGATCTCTACCCCCGGCAGCGCCCGCAGCTCCGCGAACAGGGTCGGACGCCAGGTGACCGCCCCCTCGACGAACGTCCACTCGGGCTGGATCGACAACGTGGCGCCCGCCGCCGAAAGCGCGGTCGCGAACGCCCACATCGCGTCAGCGTAGTGGGCGAACACGGCAGGATCCCCGTTGTAGTCGGGCTCGTCCGGGTTCGATCCCGCGATCCCGTCCGGATCGTCCTCTTCGGAGTGCAAGACGAAGCTCGCGTGGACCGGCTGGGTGAGGGCGTCGACACCCTCGGAGCACGGATCTCCGACCAAGGCCCGCGCGAGGCCCGGCGGCCCGTCCAGCTCCCCGTCGTTGGGGGTGATCAGGCACGTCCAGGCGGCCCCCCCGGCCAACGCGGCCGCCGCGACGGTATCTCCAGGATGGGTGGTGGTCTCGACCGGACCCTCCCACGGTGCGCCGTCGACCCACCACGAGAACGTGTACCCCACCGGATCTCCGTCGGGGTCCGCGGCGTCGGCCACCAGGCGACACACCAGATCGGTCGGAGTCACGGAGGCCGACGGAGCGACCTCCGCCACCGGCGCGCCCGGGTACGCGTTCGCGACGATCACCTCCGCGGTGACGACCGACGGCCCCACCAGGTCTCCGATCGCGGGGACCACCTCGG
>CAIUDO010000236.1 GCA_903897935.1 uncultured Pseudomonadota bacterium | reverse complement strand
TCGCGCCTGCCGCCGCCGCGCCCGCACCCCCTCCCCCGGTCACGCCGCCAACCCAAGAGATCCCCGAAGACGCCCGCGTCGCGTTCCGGGTCGGTCACGAGCTGATCTGGGGCCCCAGCGCCGCGCAATTCTACGTCGCGGTGTGGCGGTGGCTGTTCGAGCACGGCCACGTGACCCTCGCCGATCTGCCCGTACCGAGCGGGAAGGCGCGGTACGCCGCCGCGGCCACGCCGGTGCACCCGAGCGGCAAGCCGTTCGTCCGCTCCGAGCAGCCCGTCACCGGGGTGCACGTGGAGGTCAACCTCTCCCGCGGCAACATCATCCGGCGCGCCGAGAGCTACCTCCGGCAGCGCGGCGTCGTGTTCGAGGTCGTGCTGGGCGCCGACTGACGCGGCCGGGTCAGCCGCCGAACGCGCGCCCACGGGCCCACATCCAGGCCGGCATCGGGTGGTCGAGCACCCACACGATCTGCATCGGCTTCGCCCCCTTGTGCCGGACATACCGGGCGTGCCCCAAGCAGGTGAACGGAACCGTCTCCCCTCCGCTGCCGACGCGCCGCTCGCGCACCATCAGCAGCACCCGGCTGCCGGCCGCTTCATGCGTGACGTACCGGCGCCCCACCTCGGTCCCGTCATGCGTGATGTTCTGCGACTCCCAATGAAACGACGTCGGCGACAGCGGGTAGTCCGCGTACCGGATCGACGGCGTGAATTGGTCGTCCGACTTGTCGAGCGTGACGAAGAACACGTCCGTTGCCGCGTGCGCGACCCACACCGGCCCCTCTCGGGACTCCCGCAGCTTCCCGTTCGCCACCACCTCGAAGCCGGCGATCACCTCGGGGCGCATGTAGGTGCCGTGCAACCGCAGGCCCCCCGCCCCCACCAACGGCTCGGTGACGTGACGGACCCGATCCCCCATCGCCGCGAGCAGCTCCCGCAGCTCCCGCCGCAGCGGTACGTGGCGCCAGAACCCAGCGAGTTCCTCCTGAAAGCGAGCCACTGGGGCCGTCCGATCGCCAACACAGACCACCAACATCCGCGCGAGCGCCTGATCCTCTGGTGACAACGACGCCACCCGCGGCGGGTCCGGCTCGGCGAGCCACTGCCCCCACCGCGCCAGCCGCCCGTCGTCGTCAACGTAGGTCAGCCGCCCGACCCGGCGCTGCACCACCCCCTCCCCATCCAGCGGCGGGCACGTCTCGAAGCCCGCCGCGCGCCGCAGCGCCGTCCACCCTCGCCCCCCCCGGTACAGCTCGTCGGGGGACACCCCCGCGGCGTCCAAGAACGCCCCCAGCGTAGTCTCCGGCCCCAACCGCACCAGATCGTCGACCAGCCGTCGCCAGGCGCCCCCGGCCGCGGCCTTGATGCCCGCGAGCACCACCTCGCGCGCCTGCTCCTCCAACCGGATCGCGCAACCGGGCGGCAGCTTCGGGAAGTCCCGCACGATCTGCTCGCGCGTCTGGTGCCGGGTACCCCCGAGGATCGCCTGATACCGCAGCTCATACCGATAGTCCGCATGGACGTGCCCGACGAAGTCGAGCACCACGAGCTGCGCCTTGTCGGGGTGCCGCCGGAGCCCGCGCCCGAGCTGCTGCACGAACACCGTCGCGCTCTCGGTAGGCCGTAGGAACAAGACCGTGTCGGCGCGGGGGATGTCGACCCCCTCGTTGAACAGGTCGACGGTGAAGATCGCGCACAGGACGCCCGCTTCGAGCTGCGCGACCGCGCCCGACCGCACGGGATCGGGGGTGTCGGCGTCGAGCGCCAGCGCCGGCAGGCCCCGCTCGGTGAACGCGCGCGCCATCCGGTGGGCGTGCCCAACCCCGACACAGAACCCGAGCGCCCGCATCAGCCGCGGGTTCGCGACGTACCGGGCGACGGCGTCGACCACCCGCGCCGCCCGCGCGTCGTCGGCGGCGTACAGGTTCTCGAGCTCCTTCGTGACGAGGCGCCCCCGCTGCCACGCCCGCTCGGCGGACCCGGGATCGAACACCCCGTAGTAGTGGAACGGGACGAGCTGCCCGGCCTCGAGCGCGTCCCACAGGCGCACCTCCGACGCGATCCGGTGGTCGAACCACCGAAACACGTCCCTGCCGTCCGCGCGCTCCGGGGTCGCGGTGAGCCCGAGCAACACCCTCGGCGTGACGCTGTCGAGCAGGTCCTGATACGTCTTCGCCGCGGCGTGGTGGAACTCGTCGACCACGACCATCGAATAGGTCGACGGATCGAGCTGCCCGACCTCACGCTGCAACGACTGGATCGACGCGAACACGTGCTGTCCGCGCGCCGGCCGCGATCCGTCGACCAGCAGCTCCCCGAAGCCAGGGTCCTGGAGGACCAGGCGGAACACCGCCAGCGTCTGGCTGAGGATCTCCTTTCGATGAGCGACGAACAACAACCGGTCGACCACGCCGTCGCGCCGCAGCCGCAGATAGTCGAACGCCGCCACCCACGTCTTGCCGGTGCCCGTCGCCGCGACGACGAGGTTGCGCCAATGCCCGCGCCTCCGCTCGGCGTCGAGCGCGGCCAGCACGTCGACCTGGTGCGGCTTCGGCTGCAAGTCGACGCGGAGCAGCGCGCCACTACCGAGCTCGGACGACGATAACGCAGCGTCGAGCTTCGCCCCGTGCGCCGCCTCCGAGAAGTCCTCCCGCAGATCCCCCCAGAACTGCTCGAACGCCGTGTCGAAGCGCTCGATGAGCGCGGGGGTGGTCGCCTCGGTCACCCGAACGTTCCACTCGTTGCCGTCGGTCAGGGCGGCCCGCGAGAGGTTCGACGATCCGACGTACGCCGTCGAGAGCCCGCTCCCGCGGTGGAACATCCACGCCTTGGCGTGCAGCCGGGTGCCGTCGGCTTCGTAGGCGACCCGCACCACGCCCCCGATCGCGACGAGCGCCCGCACGGCGCGCGCCTCGGTGGCGCGTGTATAGGTCGAGCACACCACCCGCAGCGCGCCGCCGCGCTCGACAAACCGCCGCAGCTCCGCCTCGAGAAGCTTGAACCCCGAGAACTTGAGGAACGCGACGATGGCGTCGACGCGATCCGCGCTCTCGATCTCCCGCCGGAGCTCGTGCAGCAACGACACGTCCTGGGGCCCGTTGAACAACAACGAGGGGTGCACCAGGCCGTGCTCGGGCCGCGCAGGAGGCTTCGGTCGCGCCACCCCCACCGCGGGCGGCGCGACCCAGGTCAGCGCGTCGCGGGTCGGGGTGGGCAGGTCCGCGGGGAGCCCCAGCGCGTCGTCGTG
>CAIUDO010000235.1 GCA_903897935.1 uncultured Pseudomonadota bacterium | reverse complement strand
GTGCGCTCGCCTCGCGCCCGCGCCCCGTCGGTGACGATCTGGCCCGGCACCGCGCGCACGCCCGCGCCCCGTCGGTGACGATCCGGCCCGGCACCGCGCGCCCGCCCGCGTCGCCGGTGCGCTCGCCTCGCGCCCGCGCCCCGTCGGTGACGATCCGGCCCGGCACCGCGCGAACGCCCGCGTCGCCGGTGCGTTCGCCTCATCACCGGCGTCGTACTCGCTCGGGCACCGCGTGGCCGGTGCGTTCGCCTCATCACGGGCCTCGTAGGGGCGCGATTCATCGCGCCCGCGCCCTGTCGGTGACGATCGGGCCCGGCACCGCGCGCACGCCCGCGTCGCCGGTGCGCTCGCCTTGCGCCCGCGCCCCGTCGTCACGCTCGGGCACCGCGTCGCCGGTGCGTTCGCCTCGCGCCCGCGCCCCGTCGATGACGATCCGGCCCCCGTCGTTGACGCTCGGGCACCGCGTCGCGCGGGCGTCGCCGGCCTACACGTCGCGGGGTGGGCGTCGGTTGGGGTTCTCTTCGTCCAGCGCCCACGCCAACGGATTGTTATCGATGTATTGCCGAACCCGATGCAGGTCCTTTTCGTCGCGCACGATGTGGTCGTAATAACCGCGCTGCCAAAGCCGATCCCCGATCAACCCCCGACGCCGTGCATCAGCCGTCACCCTGGCCTTCCACGCCCTCACGACCTCCCCCGTAGGGGCCCGATTCATCGCGCCATCGGGTGTCGTGACCTGCACGATCACCCCATGAACGTGGTTGGGCATAACGACGAACGCGTCCGTTGCGACCCACCTATGACGGCTTGGAATCGCGTCCCAGGCGTCCTGCACCAACCGGCCGAGCGGGGTGAGCACGACCACGTCGTCGACGACTTCGCCGAACAAGCATCGCCGCCCGTCGGTGCAGACCGTGACGAAGTAGGCGCCCACCGCGCGGTAGTCGTGTCCGGTCAGGCGCGGGTTGCGGCGCTGGGGCGGACCCACACCGTCGGTCACGGCACCACCGAGCGCAGCCGGCGCAGGATCTCCTCGTCCAACCTACGCTCCTCGGCTTGCTGCTCCTGCAACACCCGCATCAGCCGGCCGAGCTTCTCGTCGAACGGCTCGCCGTCTTCAGGGACGTCCTCCGCCCCGACGTACCGCCCCGGCGTCAGCACGAAGTCGTGCGCCCGGAGCTCCGCGAGCGTCGCCGCCTTGCAGAAGCCCGGCACGTCCGCGTAGCCGACGCCGTCGCGCCACGCGTGGTACGTCCCGGCGATCTTCGCGACGTCGTCGGCGTCGAACACCCGGTGCACGCGCGTCTCCATGCGGCCGAGCGCCCTTGCGTCGACGAACAGCACCTCGCCCGCCCGTGATCGGCGCCCGCCGCCCTTGTCGCGCGCCAAGAACCAGACACAGACCGGAATCTGTGTCGCATAGAACAGCTGGCCGGGCATCGCGACCATGCAGTCCACGAGGTCGGCCTCGACCAGCGCGCGCCTGATGTCCCCCTCGCCGGACTGCTGCGACGACATCGAGCCGTTCGCGAGCACCACGCCCGCAGCGCCGGTCGGCGCCAGGTGGTGGACGATGTGCTGGAGCCACGCGAAGTTCGCGTTGTTCGCCGGGGGCGCGCCGTACCGCCACCGCGCGTCCCCCGTGAGCCGCTCGCCGCCCCACCGCGAGATGTTGAACGGCGGGTTCGCCAGCACGAAGTCGGCGCGCAGGTCCGGGTGCGCGTCGTGGTGGAGCGTGTCGGCCGGCTGCGCCCCCAGGTCCGCCTCGATGCCGCGGACCGTGAGGTTCATACGCGCCATGCGCCAGGTCGTCGCGTTCGACTCCTGACCGTGGATCGTGACGGCGTCGCGGCGGCCGCCGTGCGCGTCGACGAACACGAGCGACTGCACGAACATGCCGCCCGACCCGCAGCACGGATCGTAGACGCGACCCCGGTACGGCTCGAGCACCTCGACGAGCACGCGCACCACGCTCGACGGCGTGTAGAACTCGCCGCCCCCGCGCCCCTCGGCTGACGCGAAGCGCGCCAAGAAGTACTCGTACACGCGGCCGAGCGTGTCCCGCTGGCGGTGGGCGGCGGTGCCGACGCCGAGGCCCGACAAGAGCTCGATCAGCGCGCCGAGCCGGGGCGCCTCGAGTGACGACGAGCCGAACACCCTGGGCAACACGCCCTTCAGCGCGGGGTTGTCCGCCTCGATAGCCGCCATCGCGCCGTCGAGGGCCACGCCGATGGTCGGCTCGGCCGCCTTGGCCTGGAGCGCCGACCACCGCGCGACCTCGGGCACCCAGAACACGCCCGCGTACGCTTGGCGGTCCTCCGCGGGCGCCCCGCGCGCGACGACCTGGGCTCGTTGCTCCTCGAACGCGTCGGAGACGTACTTCAGGAAGACGAGGCCGAGCACGACGTGCTTGTACTCGGCGGGGTCGAGGTTGCTGCGGAGCACGTCGGCCGCCGCCCACAGCTTGTCCTCGAAGCCGAGCGAGACGGCCTTGTCGGGGTTCATCCAATCACTCGGCGTACCCGAGGGCCCGCAGCGCCGCCCGGTCGAGCGCCTCCGCGCCCGCCGACCCTGCGGCCCCGTCCGGCCACGCGATGCCCGTCGACCGCGCCCACCCGTCGAGCTGGAGCAGCAGCGCGTCCGTCGCCGGGCCCGCGCCGAGCGGCGCGTGCTCGCCCGGGTCGACCGACAGCTCGTAGCGCTTCACCGTGCCGTCTTCGTAGACGTGCAGCTTGTCCGTGCCGACCCGTACGCTGCGCCGCCGCATGTTCACCGTGCCCAGGTCGCCGACCAGGCCCGCCGCCGCCGGCGACGGCAAGAACGGGATGTACTGCTCGGCGATGACCGGGTCGTCGGGTGCGGCGTCCTGGAGTGGGCGGCCCTGCGTCCCGTCTGCAGGCAGCCCGGCGAACGTCAGGACCGTTGGCGCGACGTCGATCAGCCGCGCCGGACCAGCGCCGAGCCCCGCGGACACCCCGGGCCCGTGCATCACCATCGGCACCGTGAGCACAGGTTCGTACAGGCCGTGGAGGTGCCCCCACAAGCCGTGCTCGCCCAGGTACTCGCCGTGGTCCGCCGTCACGACGACCAAGGTCTCGTCCAGCTCCCCGTACGTGTCGAGCGCGCCGATCCAGCCGCCCAGGACGGCGTCCGCGGCGTGCACGGCCCCGTCGTACATCGCGCGTACGCGAGGCAGCTCGCTTGGTGCGGGCGCGCCCGACGACGAGACGTGGTGCCGCAGGAGCGCCTCGGACAACGCGTCTGCGCCGGCCAGATCGTCGTCTCCCAGCCAGCGGGTGAACGAGGGGCGCGGGACCTCGTGGTAGGGCGCGTGGGCTTCGATGATGTTGACCAGCACGAAGAACGGGCGCTCGCGGTCCGGCCGCGCGCGCAACCATCGTTCGAACCGGCGAACGCCGTAGGCCCCGCCTTTGTCGTGCTCGGCGTTCCACCACGCGCGCAGCGGCGAGAGCCCCTGAAACGCCGCTGGAACCAGGGTTCGGCCCCATGAGTCGACGCGGGTGTCGAAGTCGCCGCCGATCCGGTTCGACTCGGCCAGCCACGGGTTCCCGGTGACGAGCAGCGTGTCGTATCCGACCGCGCCGAACCGCTGCTGCAACGTGCGCATCGAAGGGTCTATCGGCCCTCCTTCGTCGTGGGCGCCGTGCGTCCCGGCGTAGGCGCCCGTCACGATCGTCGCGTGGCTGGGCAGGCTCCAGGTCGCGTTGGAGAAGCCGTCCCACCGGGTCCCGCGCTCGGCGAGCGCGGCGAGGTTGGGCGTCGTGTCGCGGTCGTACCCGTAGGCCGACGTGTGGTCGCGCCGGACGGCGTCCATCACGATGACGACGACGTTCGGGCCGGTGGGCCGCGGCGTGTCGGCGTCGACGAACACCCCGGCGGACATTCCGGCGACCAACCAGCCGACGCCGACCAGCGAAAGGGCGCCGAAGAACAGACCACGAAACAGGGTTCGCCGCCGAGAAGGCGCGCCCGGCCACCGCCACCGCGTGTACGCGAGCAGCCCGGCGAGCAACCCGACCCACGCGGTCGGGATCACGGCGGTGTTCAGCGCGGCCAGCGCGATCGTCGCGGCGAGCCCGAGGAGCGCCGTCGCGACGCCGGGTCGCGGACGCAGGGCGTTCAGCGCGGCGCCGGCGGCGCCCCCGACCGCCGCGTACGACACGAACGCCACCCCGACCCAGAACGCCGATTCGCTGCTGGCGGTCGACGTTCCGTAGACGACGAAGTGCTGCACGAGCTCGAAGGTGGCGCACCAGAGCCCGACCCGAACCCCGTGGATCGCGGCGTGGACGGGCTCGCTCACCGCGGCGCCCCTGGCTTGTGCGCGACCTGCAGCAGCACGTCGCCCCACCCGGCGAGCCCCAAGAACGGCGCGACCAGCACGTCAAACGCCAACGCGACCGGCAGCAGCAGCAGCCCGCCGACGACCGCGGGCCCGCGGACCAGCCAGTTGTTGGCGTACCGACTCCTCGTCCCCGCCGTAAACCGGATCGCGAGCACCAGCGCGACCACGGCCTGGAACGGGTAGCCGGTCGTCGTCGCGGGGCCCGGCTCGAGGCCCGCGCCGCGCAACAACCGGGACAAGCTCTCTTTGCTCGGCAGGTGCAGGTGCTGCGGCGGCAGGTGGCCCCAGTACCAACGCCCGAACAAACTACGCGCAAAGCCGCCGATCCAGGGCAGCTCGACGACGAGAACGCCGCCCGGAGCGAGCAGATCCGCCGCGCGAGCCACGGCCGCCGCTGGATCCGGATCGTGCTCCAGGTAGTGGTTCATCGAGACGAGCTGCGCCGAGCCCGGCTCAATCCCGCACGCGTCGAACGGCCGTTTCACGATCGTCACACCCGGCCGCGCCGCGGCGTCGTTGGCGGCCACCTCGGACAGCTCGACGCCGATCACCTCGGCGCTCGGCCACCGGGCGTGCAGGTCGGCCGCCCACCCGCCGAGCCCAGCTCCGACGTCGACAATTCGCGTAGGGGGTCGATCTCCCAAGGCGCGGACGACGGCACGCGCCCGCCTCCGGCGCAGCAGTCGCTCGAAGCCGCTCCGGTCAATCGCCCTCATCGAAGCGAGGTTCTCGGGCGTGTACAGCGATCCGTAGAATGCGGCCAGCTCCGCGCCGCTCGGCGCCGGGGTGAGCGCTCCGTGCCCGCACGCCGCGCAACGCCCGAAGTCCCAGACGCCCAAGCCACCGAGGAGCAAGTCGTGGACAGGATAAAGCCTTGAAAGAGTGCTATTGCACACCGGGCACGCAACGTTCACGCGCGGCCTCCGCGCCAGCAGGTAGCCTTATCTGCCATCGCCGTCTCGCCGCGGTACGATGGGGCGTGGTCGCGCAGGTCTGCGCTCAGGGGGAACCGATGGGGCTTGCTCGGATTGGGTTCGCGTTGCTTTGGCTCGCCACGGGCGTCGGTTGTTCGCTCGCGCTCCCGGAGGACACCGGCATCGACGAGGACCTCGACGGAGACGGCGTCGTCAAGCGCTACGACTGCGACGACACGAACCCGGAGGTCTACCCGGGCGCGCCCGAGGTGTGCGACGGCTTCGACAACGACTGCGACGCCGACATCCCGCAAGACGAGTCCGCCGACTGGGACAACGACGATCTCCTGCGCTGCAACGACTGCAACGACCTCGACAGCGATCTCGGGGCCGTCACCACCTTCTTCCGCGACGCCGACAACGACGGCTACGGCGACCCGAACCTCGTGAAGTACGAGTGCGATCGCCCGAGCGGCTACACCGACAACGACGAGGACTGCGACGACTCCGATCCGTTCGCGTTCCCGTCCCAGACTTGGTACCTCGACTACGACGGCGACGGGTACGGCAACAAGGACTTCTACCTGGAGCAGTGCGACAAGCCGAACCAGTGGTGGGTGACCGACGCGACCGACTGCGACGACGCCGACCCGATCGAGCACCCGAACCAGACCTGGTACCCGGATCTGGACGGCGACATGTTCGGTGGCGACTCGGGCGAGATCACCCAGTGCGAGCGCCCGGGCGAAGGCTACATCCGGGTCGGCGGCGACTGCAACGACTCCAGCGCCACCGTGTTCCCGGGCCAGACCTGGGCCCCGGACGCCGACGGCGACGGCTTCGGCGACGCTACCCTCGTCGAGGAGTCGTGCGGCAAGCCGGAAGACGCCGAGGGCGCCTGGGTCATGAACGGCGTCGACTGCGACGACGCGAACGATCGCATCAACCCGGCCGCGGAGGAGCGGTGCGACACCTGGGACACCAACTGCGACGGCAAGCTGCTCGCCGATGAGCTCGACGAAGACGGCGACGGCTTCGGCATCTGCAACGGCGACCCCGACGACACCGATCCCTCGGTCTTCCCGCTCCTCACGACCTGGTACGGCGTCGAGGTCAACGTCTCCGAGGCCGAGCTGGTCGGCTGGGAGGAGTGCTTCCTCGACACGTACGACCGGTACGGTGCGAGTCTGTCGGGGATGCAGTCGAGCTGCTACAAGAACAACGTCATGGTCGCGTGTCGGCAGCGCGGAAGCGGCATCTTGACCGCCGCGGCGCACGCCCCTCGGGAAGACGTCTTCTACGACACCGGCTCCGGCTCGTCGTCTGTGCACAATGCGAACGGCGTCGACTGGTACTACAGCACGAGCTGGTCCATGGGCTTCGTGCAGGGTGGGACGGGCGTGTACCGCAGCAGCTGCGACGTCAACAGCTCGCCCGACGCCGACAAGCGCTTGTGCTGGCACACGAGCGGCGGCACGCTCTCCGGCGGCTACCGCTGCGGGACGTCGCTCAGCCTGTACACGACGTCGTGGGAACGCGTGGTGTACCATGCGGACTGATAAGCAGGCGCTCCGTGCGAGGGGAGGATCGATGCGGTTTGTCGCGGTTGCGCTGCTCGGGCTCGGCGGCTGCACGCTCGCGCTCCCCACCGAGACCGGGATCGACGGCGATCGCGACGGCGACGGCGCGAGCGCGCTCGTGGACTGCGACGAGCTCGTGCCCACGGTGTACCCAGGCGCGCCCGAG
>CAIUDO010000234.1 GCA_903897935.1 uncultured Pseudomonadota bacterium | reverse complement strand
GCGGGGGTGCTGGAAGATCCTTCCTTCGCGACGCGCCTCCGCGTCGCGCGCACCCGGAGCGGCGCCGATCGGGTGCGCTTCGTGGTCACCGAGGGGTGGACGGTGCAGGAGCTGGTGTCCCGGTGTCTGAGCGTGCGCGGGGCCACCGCGCCCGACGGCTCGGCGCGGTGCGAGGCGGTGCCGGCCCCGACGGGATCGCCATGATCGTGTGGCTGGTCGCGTGCGCGGGGGGCGACTCCGGCCCTGGGTCGACGCCGATCGGGGTGCCGCCCCCGTCGGTCTCGGTGACCGTCTCCGAGGTGGACGGGCTCGTCAACGCGCGGGTGATCTCGTTGTCGCTCGCCGAGCCCGCGGCGGTGCAGGTCACCTGCGCGGGCGCCGACGAGACCTTCGCGTGGTCGTCGCCGGAGCAGGTCGACCACGAGGTCGAGCTGCTCGGCTTGCTCGCCGCCGCGCCCTACACCTGCGCGCTCACCGCCGAGTACGCGTCCGGGCCGCAGAGCGCGTCGTTCGACTTCACGACGAGCGCGCTCCCTCCAGGTTTCCCGCCCGTCACCGCGCTCGGAGCGACCGCGCCGTCGTACGTGTTGCTCAACCAGTTCTGGGACGGCATCGACGCCGTGGATCAGCGGTTGATCCTTTATGATCACCTGGGGCGGGTGCGCTGGTACTACGAGATCGGCATTGACGTCGCCGGGGACCTCGACGTGCGCTTGTTGGACGACGGCACGGTGCTGTTCGGCGGCGCGTACGGCGCGACCCCGACGATCCTCACGCTGACGCACGACGTCGTGCGGGTGGCGCCGCCGGCGACGACCGGCCGCAACTACCACCACCACACCGAGATAACCAATGAAGGAACATGGTTGTCGCTGGTGCTGGCCGACAACGGTCTCGGCGACGGCGTGGAGTGGACCGGGTTCGCGGTCGAGGAGCGGGAGCCGTCGACGGGCCTGCTCAAGTGGGTCTGGAACACCCAGCAGCTGCTCGACGAGGGTCTTCTGCCCACCTCCAGCGAAGGCGGCGACCCATACCACGGCAACTGGGCCGAGCGCAGCGGAGACGAGGTGCGCGTCTCGTTACGTGGAACGAACGCGATCTTGTCGATCGACCGCGCGGACGGGTCGTTGTTGTGGCGGATGGGCAAGGGGGGAGACTTCGCGCTGTTCGACGCGTCGGGCGCGCCGCTCGACGACGATCAGTGGTTCTTCACCCAGCACGCCCCCGAGCCGTCGGACGATCGCCTGCTCGTCTACGACAACGGCACGTCGCGGCCCGGCGAGACGGCGAGCCGGATCGCTGACTTCGCGGTCGACTGGGAGGCGCGCACGGCGCAGCTGCTGTGGACCTGGACGCGCCCGTACTTCAAGGAGCCGATCTGGGGCGACGTCGACCGCCTGCCCGACGGCAACGTGCTCGTCACCATCGGGCACTGCGAGGACTGCGGCTGGATCGACGACGAAGGGCGCTCGTCGGTGCTCGAGCTCGATCCGGAGACGGGGGAGGTCGTCTGGGAGCTGCTGTTCGACGACCCGATGGTGGGCCTGTACCGCAGCGAGCGCGTCGACGCGTGCGCGCTGTTTGCGAACACGACGATGTGCCCGGTCAGCGGCCCTTGAACTCGGGGGCGCGGCGCTCCTTGAACGCGCGCGGTCCTTCGCGGGCGTCTTCGGTGGCGAAGATCGGCATGCCGAGCTCGAGCTCGAGCGCGAGGCCGTCGGCTTCGCTCATTCCGGCGGTGGCGCGCGCCGACCGCTTGATCGCCTGCACCGCCAACGGGCCGTTGCTGGCGACCTTTCGCGCGAGCTGTAGCGCGACGTCGAGGGCGGTGCCGTCGGGCACCACCCGCGAGATCAGGCCCATCCGCAGGGCGTCGTCGGCCGAGTAGACGTCGGCGGTCAGCAGCATCTCCATCGCGTGCACGAACGGGATCTGCCGCTGCAAGCGCACCGTCGAGCCGCCAACAGGGAACAACGCCCACTTCGCCTCGGTGAGCCCGAACTTCGCCGACGCCGCCGCGACGCGGATGTCGGTCGCTTGGAGGATCTCGGTGCCGCCCGCCACCGCGACGCCCTCGACCGCGGCGATCAGCGGCTTGGTGAGGGTGTAGTGCCGCAGCATCGCCTTCCAGTGCAGGTCGGGATCGGCTTGGAAGCGTGGAAAGTACGGGTCTCCGGAGCGGTCGCCGTGCATCGCCTTGAGGTCGGATCCGGCGCAGAACGCCCCGCCCGCGCCGGTGAGCACGGCGACGCGCACGCCCGGGTCAGCGTCGATCGCCTCCCACGCGTCGGCCATACGCGCGAGCATCTCCAGGGTCCACGCGTTGCGCGCCTCCGGGCGGTTCATGGTGACGACGGCGACGTGGTCGTGGGTCTCGACGCGCAGGTGCGGCTCGGACATGGTTCCCTCCGGGCCGCAGACTAGACCTCGGGGGAGTGGTCAGGCATCAGCCGTTAGCTTTTTTGAGGATGATCCTTTAGAATCGGCCGTCGAATTCTTGTCGGTCGCTCGAAGCGCTAGAACATGTTCTCGCGTGCTGTTGCCGCTCACGGGCGCGCGCGCGCGGCTTGCACGCGGCGGTGCACGTCGTCGTGCGCCCAGCGCAGCGCGTCTTCTGGGGTGGCGGCGTCGACGAGGTGGGCGGCGTCGTCGAGCGTGGGCCACGCGACCCAGATCAGCTCGTCCTGCGGCGGCGACGCTGGGGCGCCCCACACGTCGAGCGGGTGGGTGGCGGGGATCCGGAACGCGTCCAGCCGGCTGTAGCGGACGCGGTGGCGCGACCCGCCGGCGGTGAACACCTCGACGCGCACCGCGAACTTGTCGTCACGAACGACCACATCGAGCTCGGCCACCACCACCAGTCGCCACACCGGCGCCTCCGGGCGGGCCTTATCGCGACGCCGCCGCGGCGACCGGCGGGGCGTCCACCTCTGGCGCCGGCACCACGATCCGGGTGGCCGGGGCGCCGACGCGGGTGCCAGGGCGGAACCGAACGAAGAGGTCCTTCGGACCCCGCACGAAGCTGCCTTGCCACATCTGGGGCGGTTGTTCGAGCTCGAGGTCCTGCAGGCGCTCGAGGATCTGGCGCAGCGCGAGGCGGATCTCGAGGCGGGCGAGGTGGGCGCCCAGGCAGAAGTGGGGGCCGTACCCGAACGACAGGATCTTGCTGGTGAATTGCCGCCGGATGTCGAACCGGTCCGGGTCGGGGAAGTGCCGCGGGTCTCGGTTGGCCGCTGGGTACAGCAGGAGTACGCACTGCCCGGGAAGCATGGAATGACCATGCATCTCGACCGGCTTGGTGACGCGCCGGCACATGTTGACGAACGGGGTGACCCACCGCACGATCTCCTCGACGGCGTTCGGCAGGCCCTCCGGGTGCGCCCGCAGCCACGCGAGCTGGTCGGGGTGCTCCAGCAGCGCGTGCACGCCGCCGGCGATCGCGTTGCGGGTGGTCTCGCTCCCGCCGAACGTGACCATCGTGTGCTCGAACAGGAGCTGATCGGGCTCGTAGGGCAGGCCGACGCCGTCGGCGGCGAGCCACAACGAGATGAGATCCTCCTTCGGGTCGGCGCGCCGCGCCTCGACGAGGGCCTCATGATACGCCGCGAACCCGAAGAACGCCTCGTTGCGCTCGTCGGTGACCCACTCGGGGCCACAGCCGGCGAGCGCGAAGCCGTCGAGCCAGCCCTGCAGCGCGGGATCGTCGGCTTCGTCATGGCCGCACAGCTCACCGATCAGTCGCAGCGGCAAGCGGCCGGCCAGCGCTTGAACCAGCTCGCACCGCCCGTCTTCGATGACGTCGTCGAGGTACCGCGTGACGAGCGCGTCGACGTGGCCCTCCATCGCCGAGATGCTCGGGCCGCCGAACACCTTGGCGATGAGCCCGCGATAGTCTCGGTGGCGAGCGCCGTCCTGGTTGATGAACGATGGATCGGGCGGCAGGTTCGGGCGGTTGCCCTCCGCGGACGTGAACGTGTCGACGTCGCGCGAGACGCGCACGATGTCGTCGTACCGCGAGACGACCCACAGCTCGTTCTTCGCGTCCCAGTAGAGCGGCGCCTGCTCGCGCAGCCACGCGTAGGTCGGGAACGGGTCGCCGGCGTGCGTCTCGGCGCACAGGATGTCGATGGCGCGATCTCCCATCGGGCCTCCAGTGAAACATGTTCTACCTCAGGAGTGGAACATGTTCTACGTCCAACACGCGCGTCTGTGCGTTCCGCAGGGTGGAGGGTCGCGATATGCGGTCGGGGGGGGCAAGATGATGCTCACGCTCGGGTTGTTGGCGTCGTTTGGGTGCATCGAGACCACGCCGGTGGTGGCGCCGACCGAGACGTCGCCGGTCGTCTCGGGGTACGACACGGCGGACGCGTTCGCGGACGCGGTCGCCGCCGTCGCGTCGTTGGATCCGGGCGCGTACCAGCTCGACGTCACCTTGCGCAGCCCGGACATCGGATGCGACGGGTACGCGGACTGGTGGGAGGTGCTGTCGCCCGACGGCGCGCTCCTGTACCGCCGCATCTTGACGCACAGCCACGTCGACGAGCAGCCGTTCACGCGCGATGGCGCGCCGGTGCCGATCGACGCCGACACGCCCGTGGTCATCCGCGGGCACATGCACCCGGCTGGCTACGGGGGGCAGGCGCTGCAGGGGTCGGTGGCCTCGGGGTTCACTGCGTTCTTCCCGGAGGATGGTTTCGCGGCCGGGGTCGAGCGCGACGAGCCGCAGCCGGTCTCCTGCTTGTTCTGACGGCGCCGCGTCGTACGCTCCGGCGCGTTACATGGGCGCCCCTGTCGGGCACCGGAGGGCGAGATGGCGGTGGCGGAGTCCGTTCCCGTGGTCGACTTGCGGTCGCGCCCTTCAGCCGAGCGCCTGTTCGCGCACCAGCTCGGCGACGCCCTGCGTGACTACGGGTTCGTGAGGGTGCGCGGCCACGGCCTCGACCGTGGGCTGGTCGACGCCGCTTATGAGGCCGCGCGCGCGTTCTTCGCGCTGCCGCTGGACGCGCGGTCGCGCTACCTGGTCGCCGGCGGCGCGGGTGAGCGCGGGTGGACGCCGTTCGGCGCCGAGCACGCGAAGGACAGCGAGACGCCGGACCTCAAGGAGTTCTGGCACACGGGGCGCGAGCTGCCGCCCGATCACCCGGTGGCGGCGTTGTACCCGCCGAACCTCTGGCCGTCCGAGGTGCCCGCGTTCCGCGGAGCGATGCTCGACTTGTACCGCGCGCTCGAGGCGGTCGCGTTCGAGCTGTTGACGGCGATCGAGCAGTACTTGGAGCTCGCGCCGGGCGCGCTCACCGAGCTCACCCGCGACGGGAACACCATCTTGCGGGCGCTGCATTACCCGCCGTTGGCGCGGGTCCAGGTGCCGGCGGGCGCGGTGCGGGCGGCGGCCCACGAAGACATCAACTTCATCACGTTGCTGATCGCGTCGACTTCGGAGGGGTTGCAGATCCTGCGCCGTGACGGCACGTGGCTCGACGTCGACGCAGAAGAGGGCGAGATCATCGCTGACGTCGGGGACATGCTGCACCGGGTCACGAACGGCTTCTTGCCGGCCACCACGCATCGGGTCGTCAATCCGACCGGGTCCACGAGCGCGCGTTACAGCATGCCGTTCTTCGTGCACCCGCGGCCAGACGCGGTGTTGCGCGTCATCGACCGGTGCCGCGGCCCGGAGTTCCCGCCGCCGCCGCCGGACATCACGGGTCGCGCGTTCTTGTGGCAGCGCCTCGCGGCGCTGGGCCTCGTCGCGGAGCAGCGGTGACGGGCCACGCGCTCGATCCCGTCGACCTTCAGAAGGCGGCCGAGCTGTGTAAGCTCGCGGGCGCCCCGGACCTGTTGACGTGGTTGGGCATGGGGCGCGGTGCCGCCCCGGCGGAGCTGCACGAGGCGTTGTCGGCGCGTCGTAAGCACATGCAAGCGATGCAAGCGAATCCGAAGTACGCCCGCCTCGCCCGCGCGTTGTTGACGTCGTTCAAGAACATCGAGCGGGTGTTGGCGTCGCCGAGCGCGTACCTCGACGAGGTGGAGCGGCAGGCCGAGGCGGCCCGGTTGCCGCTGTTGGCGATCGCGATCGACAGCGTGCTCGCCGACGGCGAGGTCTCCGAGACGGAGGAGGAGTTCGTACACAAACAAGCGCAGCTGCTCGGCATCACCCCGGTCACCGTGCGCAGGATGATGTTGGATCGTGCGAAGTCGCTCGGCATCGATCTCACGAGCGTGCGCGGCCCGACGACCGAGGTCGCCGACACGCCGAGCGTGCCGGGTGCCGACGGTTATCCGTGGTGGGACGCCGGGTTCGCGCGGCTTCTGCGCGAGCTGGTCCCGTCGTCGGCTGCGGTCATCGTCGACGGTTACTGTCGCACGGCGATGTCGGCGACCACGTTGTTGCCGGAGCGCCCGAAGGCGCGGTGGTTCGGCTATGATCGGCGCCCCGACCGGCTCGACGCTGCCGCGCGCGTACTCGGCAACTACGAGCGGGTCTTGCTGCGGACGGCGGGCCCGGAGCGGTACCCGCTGGAAGACGGCAGCGCGGACGTGGTGTTGCTGGTGCGGGCGCTCAGCACCGAGGCGTCGATCTTCGCGGCGATCGACGAGGCGCGGCGGGTCTTGCGGCCCGGCGGCATGTTCATCGTGGCGGAGGCCGACGGGCTCGCCGAGACGTTCTTCTTCGACGGCCACCTGGTCGGGTTCAATCAGGCGTTTCACGCCTTGATGGCGCGGCTCGACCTGGCGGACGGTCCGACGGCGGATCGTGGCGGCCCGTCGCTGGGGCCGCGGTTGGCGGCGCTGTGTGAGCACCGCGGGTTCTCGGTCAGCAAGACGATGGTGCACGCGGCGCACGTGCTGAAGTCGCGCCGGTTCGAGCGGTTCGCGCGCAGCTTGCGGCGTTATCCCGCACAGATCGCGAGCGCTGGTGGGTTGCCGATCGACTGTGCCGAGGTGCGGGCGGTGGCGGCGGAGGTCGACCGGCTGTCGTACCGGGTGGCGGGGGACGCGGTGGGCTTGTCGGGGACGGTGTTGCCGCTGTGGGTCGTGGTGGCGCGTCGGGAGTGATGCGCGGCGACGCTCAGCAGTCCCCGATCGTCTCGTAGGCCACCGTGACCGTAGACCCCGGCGACAGCACCCCCGCCGGGAACACCACCGCGTTGAGCGACCCGTCGTGCGACCACGCCGCGCTCGGCACCCCGTCGACCTCCACCGTGATCGTCGGGATGATCGGCTCCTTCGACAGCCGGAACACCTCCTCGCCCGCCGCGCCGTACCGCGGGTTGTGGGTGGCCCCATACGGCGTCGTGCCCGTGTTCGCCGTCTCCAGCGTGGCCCCCGACGACATGTCGAGCCGGTACGCCGTCCCGTTGTTCGCGAACGCCCACAGGTCCCCGAGCGGCCACGCGATCCCGAACAGGCTCGAGTGCCCGACGTTGACCGCGCTGACCGTCGACCACGTCGCCGGATCGATGTGCACCACCTTGTCGCCGCCGGTCACCGTCCAGTAGAGGTCGCCCGCGGCCTCCGTGATGTCCCCCGAGCTCATTCCGCCGTACGAGTAGACGAGCGTGGCGGCGCCGGTGGTGCGGTTCACCTCGAAGACGTTGCCGCTGCCGGCCATGATGATCCGGTTGTCAGGCAGCACCGTGAGCGCGTTGTTGGCGCTCGACGTCGTCAACCACCGAGTGCTCGTCGCCGTGGCCGGGTCGATCTGATACAGGGTGCCGCTCAGCGCCAGCCCGATCAACATGCCGTCGAAGTCGATCGCGATGTCGTACATCGTCTCGGGGAGGCGACCGATCGTCGTGGTGACCTTGGTGACGGGA
Organism: uncultured Pseudomonadota bacterium; assembly: GCA_903897935.1. Lineage (GTDB taxonomy): Bacteria > Myxococcota_A > UBA796 > UBA796 > CAIUDO01. The sequence continues at coordinate 1,638 of CAIUDO010000234.1, read as the reverse complement.
TCCCACGCCCACAACGTGTCGGACGCGAGGTACACGGCGGCGGCGGGCGGCACCCGCACGTCGAACACGTCGACCTGGTCTTCGTTGCCGCCCGCGCCGAGCAGATCGGCGGTCGGGCCGCCCCCGTTCGAGTCGACGATCAACGAGCCGGTCGACGGCCCGTCGACCGCGACGAAGGTGACCGTGAACGGCCACTCGGCGCCCGCACCCAACACGATCGGCAACGCCGGCGGCTCCAGCGTGAACCCGCTCCCCGAGACGAACACCGAGTTGATCTCGACGGGCACCTCGCCGATGTTGCGCGCGGTGACGACGCCCTCGGACCCGCACCCGACCGGCAGGGTGCCGAGGTCGAGCAGCGGCGGCTCCAGCACGAGGTACGGCTCGAGGCCGCCAACGGTGAGGGTGACCGGGATCTCGGGGTCGATCGCGTCGTCCGAGCGCACGAACACCACGCCCTCGGCCGCGAACCCGTCGCTGGTGAGCAGCACGTCGACCACGACGTCGTCGCCGACCGCGAGCGTAGCGGGCGACGGGTCGCTGACGATCACGAACGACGACGGTGCCTCCAAGGCCAGCTCGCTGAGCGCCAACGGCCCGTCGCCGACGTTGCGCACCGTGAAGCTGCGCAGCTCTTCGTCGCCGATTGGGGGCGCCCCGAAGTCGAGCGCGAGCGGCTCGACCTCGATCCGGGGCGCGCCGGGCTCCGGCGGGGTGGTGGTGGTGGGAGACGAGGTCTCCCGCGGCTCCTCGGCGGGCTCAGTCGTCTTGTCGATGCCGTACTCGGTGCAGGCGCCCAGCAACAACCACAACATGGCCATCTCCGATTCGTCCCGCTTATCCTGCGCTCTGGGTCCGCGCGATCACGGGGGCGGCGACGGGCTCAGCGCGCGCACCAACGCGGCCGCGAACGCGGCGTGGGTGGCGTCTTCTTCCCACCGGAGCGGCTCTTCCGGGTCCTTGGCGTGGTGCGTCTCGATGATGACCGACGGCACGTGGGGCCGCCGTAGCACCCGGATCCGCTGCGACGGGCTGTGGCGGTCGACGAACACGCCGGGGACGTCGGTGTCGGCGGCGTAGAGGTCGCCGTAGCTGGACCCGTCGTAGGCGGGGAAGCCGGCGGCGAGCAGCTCGGTCGCGATCCGGCGCGCGAGGAACAGCCGGTCTGCGGCGAGCGTGGGGGTGGCGTCGTCGGGGACCTCGTCCGACCACAACACGCTGAACCCGTGGGCGCCGGTGATGCAGAGGTGCGGCCCGTCGACGACCACGCCGTCGCCAGCCCGCGCGTCGGTGTGCAGCGAGAGGAACACGTCGGCAGGCCAACTGTCGGCGGCGACGACGCGCGACGGGTAGTCGACCAGCTCGCCCGGCTGCCGCGTCGTGCGCAGCTCGAAGCGCTCGGTCCGCTCGAGCGCGGCGACGAGACGTTGGGCGTGGCGCAGCGTGACGTCCTGCTCGAGCTCGCCCAAACACGACTGGTTGCCGGTGTTGCCCTCGGCGCCGTGGCCGGGGTCGACCATGACGCGGAGGCGGGCGCCGGCGGCGGGCGGCGGCGGCAACACCTGCACGCGGGCTCCGGCGGCGGGCCAGGGCGGGGCGGGCGCGACGACCTCGGGGGGCGGGGGATCTTCGGCGGGT
>CAIUDO010000233.1 GCA_903897935.1 uncultured Pseudomonadota bacterium | reverse complement strand
GTCTCGACCAGGATCCACCACCCGGCGAACGGACGGTAGGTCGCTCGCGCCTCGTACACCCGGCCGCCCTTGGTGCCGGTCACGAGGCGAACAATGAGCGCGCCCCGGTCTCGGAGCACCACACAGTGCGAGCCGTGGTCGCTGCTGTGCGCGTAGCGCCCACGCCGCCCGATCGGCAACCCTCGGTCCGACGTGTCTACGAACGGGCCCGCGCCCGCGCGCCGCCAACGCGTGAGCACGGTCTCGAACGCGGCGTCCAACCTGCGCGGCAGGTGGAGCGCCGGGGAGGGCAAGCCCGTCTCCCGCACGCGCTCCGGCGTCCACGGGCGGCCCACCTGATGCCGGAAGTACGCGAGTCCGCCGATGAACAGCGTCTGCAAGCGGAAGGTCTGCAACACCCTGAGACGCGCCAACGTGCGCTGGACCGACAGCATCAGCAACGATCCAGGGTCGGCGAGCATCGGGATCGGGCCCCACGAGCCGCGGATCGTCATGCGCGACGCCTGAAACGGGTCCCCGCTCACCTGCAGCGGCACGCAGCGAGGGCGCCGGTCGGGGCCGAAGTACGCGATGTCGATCTCCTCCCCGTCGCGCACCGCGATCTGGTGCTCGGGCGCGGCGAGGCGGAGCTTGCTGCCGCCGCCGAGCGAGCCGGGCGGGAGGCCGACGAGGTGCAGCGCGCGTGCGAGCACCCCCTTGAAGATCGCCTCGGCGAAGGTGCCGACGCCGCGCAGATCGATGCGGGTGCCATCCGGGCCGCGCGTCACGATCGGCGGCGCGACGACCAGGGTCGCCTGCCCAGCGAACCCGGTCGCGTCGGTGGACGGCACCGTCCCGACCCCGGCGATGAACGTGCGGTTCGTGTACAACCCCTCCGCGATCCGCCCCTCGATCTCAGTCCGCAGCTCACCCGACGCACCGCGCGCCTGGATGCGCACGATCGTGTCCCCGAACACGCCCTCACCGACGAGCACCGACGGGATCCGCGCTAGATAACCGAGCATCCCTCCCGTCTTGCTCGTCAGGTCCGCCGCGAAGAAGCGCCCGCCCCCGGGGCCGCCCGCGGCGTGGCTCGACAGCACCTGAAAGTCGCCGTCGAACGCGACGACGGACAGGCGCGCCGGCACCACCGTGCCCTCTCCGGCGAAGTACCTCAAGACCCGTCGCGTGAGCCGCCGCTCCCACAGCCGGCGCAGCCCGTCGAGCCCCGGGATCGCCGCCAACGTCGGCGCGATCCGCGCGTACGTCCAGCCCGGCACGCCCGCATACAAGGCGTTGTCGGCCGCGGTGCCCGCCGGATAACAAGCGATCGCGCGAACGAACGGGTAGAGGCCCTGAAACGTCTGTCGCTGCGACGCCTTGGCGAGCCCTTCGAGGTCGTAGCCGTTCGGGCGCACCACCACCCGATCCGGGAACAACGTCGCGACCACCGCGAAGCGCAGCAGCGGATCGGCGACGTCACGCTGGGCGGCGCTCGCGATCGCCGACGGGCTCGCCTTGCGTTCCAGGGCCCGCTCGATCGCGGCGCGGATCAGCCAGACTTGGCGCACCGTGGCGTCCGTCGGCTCTGGTAGCTTCGCCGCGCCCCCTGGCAGGACGTCCGCGAGCCAACGCCGCAGCGGGGCCGGCACCCGCGCGAGGTCGTCTTCTGTGAGCGCAGAAGCGTCGAGCGCGCCCGGGCGCGGCACCACGAGGTCCGGATAAAAAGCCTGATACGCCGCGACCAGCACATGGTGGTCCAGGCTCCCGTCCCCTGAGACGACCAGCAGGTCGAGCGGACGGCCGCGCGCGTGCGCCGCCCGCATCGCGTCGCGGATGCCGGACACCGACACCATCCGCTCGGGCTGGGTCTCCACGTAGTCGACGACGAACCCGAGGCCACGCAGGCCGTCGAGCAAGGGCCGGGGCACGCGCGCCATACGCAGCGGGTGCGCGATCACCAGCACGGTGCCGGGCGAACGGTCCTGGTGCATGGACGCCCGCACGTACGACTCGAGCACGTCCGGGCCGAGCACATCGACGGGCGCCGCCGGCGCGGGCGCCGTAGCGAGCCCGACCCCAGGCGCCGAAGCGCGCGCGCCAAGCACTTCCGAATCGGCCATCAGGCGCTGACTCCCGGTCGTTCCTGACCCGGGCAGGCCAGGAGCGCAACGCCGCGCGCGCGTCCAGCCACGCGCGCGACGGCCAGCAAGGAGCGGGATGACCCGCGCACGCGACCTTACGGCGTCGGCAGCGTGCTCACGGAGAACACCCGCAGCGTCCCCGCGACGCCCCCCGACAGCTCGGTGTTCGCGCCGTCCACCGCGTCGTCGCCGTGATGCACCACCCCGCCGACGCCGACCGCGTACACGCTCGGCGTCGGGAACGACGAACCCGGGATCTGCACGATACCGACGAAGTCATCGGCGGTGAACACGTCGACCAGCTCGTCGCCCGTGATCGGCGCCTCGGCGAACGTCTGCTCGCCCGTCGCGACGTCGGTCACGAACACGACCACCGCGTGGAAGCCCTGCCCGGTGAGGTCGAGCACGATCTCGGTGCCGACCGCGTGCTCGGTAGGTACGTCGACGTTCACCGCGGGCGGCAGCTCCAGGTTCAACGAGGCCTCGGTGCCGTCCTCGAGCGACGCCTTCAACGTCCACACCTCACCGGCGACGTACGGCACGCTCTCGGTCGCGTACAAGGCGCCGTCGAAGGTCAACGGGACCGCGCCGACGCCGTTGCCCAACACCGAGGCCTCGACGGACGGGACCGGCACCATGTCGCCATTCGCCGCGCTCGAATCGGCGTCCAGCACCGCGAGCTGCACCGTCGTCCCGCTCTCCAGGTCGGTGCCGCTGACGTCAATCGACGGATCCTCTGGCGGCGCGATCCCCAGGATGGTCGCGGTGAGCACCGTGCTGTCGGTCAGACCTCGTATGTCTTCCTGTAGATCCTTGATCTTGCCGCAGCCCCCCAACACCCCCGACGCCAACACGACGACGCCCGCGCGTGCCCACATGTCTCCCCCTACTTCATTTGACGCCCGCGACCGGAAACGGTAGAAGGCGCCGCCCTACTAACCGCCCGCTCCTGTCGCGCGTTCGCCAGACACCCGCGGGAAAGAAGAGAGTCATGGCGTCCAACACGAAGATCACCCAATACCGCCGCAAGATCCGCCACGACAACATGGGCGCCCGCCGCAAGCGCCACGCGCGCCTGCACGGAAGCACGGTCCCGTTCGCGGTCCACACGCCCGACGCCGACGCGAACGCCCCGGCCGAGCAGGTCGCGCCCAAGGCCGAGTGACGGGTGGCGCGTCGGGCGCCACCTCCACCGGACCTCGCCGGCTTTCGTGACGTCCTCGGGCACGCCGATGTAAAGGCACGCCTGCTTGCTGCGTTACGCGCCGACGCCGTCCCACAGGCGTTGTTGTTCGAAGGTCCATCTGGATCCGGCAAGCACCGCGTCGCGGTCCGTCTGGCGATGGCAGCGAACTGCACGAGCCCCCCGCCCCGCCGGCCGTGCGGCACGTGCCCTACCTGCCTCCAGCACCTCGCCGGCAGCCACCCCGATCTGATCGAGCTCAGCCCGGATCCCGAGCTGCAGAGCGGCCTGATCAGCATCAGCCAGGTGCGCGAGCTCACGGCGTCGCTGCAGTATCATAGGTACAACGCCCGTCATCGGTTCGTCATCATCGACCCGGCCGACCGGCTCGCCGATCCGGCGGCCAACGCGCTGCTCAAGACCCTCGAGGAGCCGCGGGCGGGCACCCACCTGATCTTGATCACCGCGGCCCGCTCCGCGCTCCTGCCCACGCTGATCTCGCGCTGCCAGCGCGTTCGGTTCGGCGCGGTCCCCGCCGATGAGATCGAGCCGTGGCTGGTCGACGCCGGGCACATCGACCTCGCGGGCGCCGCCGCGCGCCTGAGCTTCGGCGCCCCCGGGGTGGCCCTGGCGCTTGCGAGCGGCGGCATCAAGAACCGCACCAAGCTCAAGGAGCGGCTCGTCGCCGTCGCCGAGGGGCCGCTCGACGGCGTGTTCGAGTACAGCGCCGCGCTCACCAAGGGCGGGCGCACCGACTGGAAGGACAAGGTCGACCTGATGCTCGACGTCGTCGAGGACCTGCTGCGCGACGCCGCCCACGTCGGCGGCCGCCCGCCGGGGGCGCCGCTCGCGCTGCTCTACCCCGACGACGAGGCGGTCGCGCGTCGGTGGGCGGGTCGGATGTGGCCCGGAGGCGTCGCGCGATCCGCCGAGTCGGTCGCGATCACCCGCGAGCGCCTGCGGTCGTACACCAACGGCCGCCTCGCGGTCGACACGGTCTTGACCCGTCTTTGGACGGAGCTCGGGCTCGGGCCAGGCGCGCGCCGTCTCGTCCGAGGAGCGTAGCGGCGAGCAACGCGGAACGAGTTAGGCGCGGCGAGCGAGGTGCGACGATGTCGAGCCAGGGCGGGCGCTGGTTCGAACAGCGCAAGGAGTTCACCGGGCGATCCCCTCGGGCGGAAGACGACACGCCCGAGCTGTGGACCCGGTGCCCCGCGTGCGGCGCGATGTCGTTCAACGAGAGCCTGGCGGCCCAGCTCTTCGTGTGCAAAGAGTGCGACCACCACTTCGTGATGTCGGCAGTCGCCCGCCTGGAGATGCTCACGGATCCAGGGAGCCTCGAGTTCCACGACGGCGGCCTCAAGCCCACCGACCCGCTGCGCTTCGTCGACTCGAAGCCGTACCCCGCGCGCCTCAAGTCATCCCAGCGCGCCGTCGGCACGAACGACGCGTTCACGAGCGCGAGCGGCACCCTCGACGGGCTCCCGATCGAGATCGGGGCGTTCGAGTTCAAGTTCATGGGCGGCTCCATGGGATCCGTCGTCGGCGAGTGCATCACGCGCTTGTTCGAGCGTGCGACCGAGCGCCGGCGGCCCGCGGTCGTCGTCAGCGCGTCGGGTGGCGCTCGTATGCAAGAGGGCGTGCTCTCGCTGATGCAGATGGCCAAGACCTGCGCCGCGCTCGCCCGCCTGCACGACGAGGCGCGCCAGCCGTACATCTCGGTGCTCACCCACCCGACCACGGGCGGCGTCGCGGCTTCGTTCGCGATGCTGGGCGACGTCATCCTCGCCGAGCCCAAGGCACAGATCGGGTTCGCCGGTCCCCGCGTCATCGAGCAGACGATCGGCCAGGAGCTGCCCGAGGGCTTCCAGCGGTCCGAGTACCTGCTCGAGCACGGCATGGTCGACCGCATCGTCCGGCGCGGCGAATTGCGGGCGACCCTCTCCTCCTTGTTGCACAAGCTCGCGCGGTGATCACGCATCCGGTGCTCACCCGGCTCGCGGCGTCCGGGGTCAAGCTCGGCCTCGAGCGCATGCAGTCGTTCCTGGTCGCGCTCGGTGAGCCGCACCGCGCGTACCCGGTCGTGCACGTAGCTGGAACGAACGGCAAAGGCAGCACGTGCACCCTCGTCACCCACGCGCTCGTCGCGGCCGGGTACCGGGTGGGCACCAATCTGTCGCCGCACGTCGAGCACGTCAACGAGCGCTTCCGCATCGACGGCGTCCCGATCGACGACGCGTCGTTGGTCTCCGCGATCGAGCACCTCGATCGCACACGCTCGGACTGGTCGGAGCAGGTATCGGCGGCCCACGACGGGCGGGAGGCCCTCACCTACTTCGAGTTCGCGACCGCGCTCGCGTTCCAGTTGTTCGCCGAGCGCGGGGTCCAGATCGCGGTCATCGAGGTCGGCATGGGCGGCCGACTCGACGCCACCAACGTCGTCTACCCCAACGTGTGCGCGATCCCGTCGATCGGTCTCGACCACATGGCCGAGCTCGGCGACACGGTCGAGGCGATCGCGGGCGAGAAGGCCGGCGTCATCAAGCGGGGCGGGCCGGTGGTCATCGGCGTCATGCCGGAAGGGGCGCGCCAGGTGCTGGAGCGGCGCGCCAAGGCCGTCGGCGTGCCGATCTGGCGCCCTGGCCCAGACCTGCAGCGTGAGCTGCGAAAAGGCCGATGGTCCCTTCGCACCCCGGAGGGACGCCTCGACGAGGTCGCGCTCGCCCTGCAAGGTGAGCACCAGGGCAACAACGCGCTCGTCGCGCTGGGCGTGCTCCACGTGCTACGCCGACAAGGCTTCGTGATCCCCGACGACGCGATTCGGGACGGGTTCGCGCGCGCCACCCTCGAAGGTCGCCTCGAGACGCCCATGCCGGGCCTCGTGATCGACGGCGCCCACAACGAAGACGGCGCGAAGGTGCTCGCGCGCTGGCTCGCCACCCGTCCGCGCCCGAAGAACCGCATCCTGCTGCTGGGGATGGGCCGCGAGCGGGATCCGCTGACCGTCGTAGGCCCGCTGCTCCCTCACTTCGACGAGGTGGTGACCACGGCGTGCGCCCACCCGAAGGCCGCGGATCCAGCTGCGCTCGCGGCGCGCCTCCAGGAGCTCGACATCGTGCTCGCCGAGGGAGGCCCCATCGAGGAGGCGCTGCCCGAGGTGTACGCAGAGGCCGACGAGACCGTCGTCGCCGGCAGCTTGTTCCTCGCCGGGGCCGCCCGCGCCGTCGTGCGCTCCGGCGCGCTGCAAGGGATCACGCCAGGGGGGCGTTGATGGAGCGCCTGCGCGCCGCGCTCGCCGATCGCGGCCCGGTCGCCGGGGTCGCGGTGTCGGTGTGGCGCGACGGCGCCGAGGTGTTCTGCGACGCTACCGGCTACGCGAGCGTCGAACCATCGCTCGTTCCATGTTTGTCGAACACCGCGTTCGACCTCGCTTCGCTCACCAAGGCGCTCGTCGGGGCCACCGTCACGGCGTCATTGGTCGCGACCGGCCGGCTCGACCTCGACGCTCCAGTCCAGCGCTGGTTCCCCGCGTTCGACCCCCGCGCGCGCCTCGGGCACCTGCTCGACCACTCCAGCGGGCTGCCCCCGTGGCGCCCGCTGTGGCCCGACCAGCCGTGGGGCACGAATCATGTTCGTTCCACGATCATCGATGGAGCCGCCGCCACCCCCGCCACCGCCGCGCCCGGCGAGCGCCACGCGTACTCCGACCTCGGGTTCCTGACCCTGGCAGGCGTCGTCGAGCGGGTCGGAGACGACCGAATCGACGCTTTGTTCCACGATCGTGTGGCGCGCCCATGCGGGATCTTCGACCTGGCGTGGGGGTGGCCCGAGGCCGCGGCCACCGAGCGGTGCCCGGTGCGCGGCGCGCTCGTACGCGGCACGGTGCACGACCTGAACTGCGCCGCGATGGGCGGGGTGTCGAGCCACGCCGGCTTGTTCGGCACCGCGAGCGCGGTCGCCCGCCTCGCCGACCTGCTTCGACAGGCGGCGTCCGGAGCCAGGTCGCCGCTGCCGGGCCCGACCCTGGCGACGATGTGGGCGCACCGCGGCCCGGGCAGCCACCGCCTCGGCTTCGACAGCCCGACGCTGGGCGGCTCCACCGGCGACGCCTGGCCGCCCGACTCGGTCGGCCACCTCGGGTACACCGGCACCAGCGTGTGGATCGCGCCTTCGCGCCGCGTCACCGTCGCCTTGTTGACCAACCGGGTGCACCCGGTCGACGGCGACCGCGCGCCGATCCAGGACCTGCGCCGGCGCGTGCACCGCGCGGTCGCCCATGATTTTGGATGGAACGAATGATTCAGCCAGGTGCTCGCATCGCCGCCGTCGCCCCGTCCGGCGCGTTTCGGCCCGAGCTGCTCGAGTCGGGGCTCACGATCGCCCGCGCCGCCGGGTTCGACGTGGCGCCGATCGGCCCGTTCCCGGCGCCGCTCCGGTACCTGGCGGGAGACGACCACGCGCGCCGCGATGCCCTCGTCACCGCGCTCAGCGACCCCGCCTACGACGCCGTGTGGCTCGTGCGGGGCGGCTACGGCCTGACCCGCATCCTCGCCGCGTTGCCCCCCGACCTGCCCGAGCGACCGATCATCGGGTTCTCCGACGCGACGGCCTTGTTCTGCGCGCGGCCGACCTGGGCGCACGTGCACGGCCCGATGTTGCACAGCCTCGCGGCGTCCGACGCCGACAGCCAGCGCGCGCTGTTCGACCTGCTGCGGGGCGCGTCGCCGGAGGCGCCGTGGCGCGGCGACGGCATCGTGGGGGGCCGCGCCCAGGCGCCCGTGGTCGGCGGCAACCTCTGCTTGCTCGCCGCGCTTTGCGGCACCCGGCACCAGCTCGACGCGCGCGGTCGGATCCTGATGCTCGAGGAGGTCGGAGAGCCCGCCTACAAGCTCGATCGCCTGCTGCAGCAGATCCGGTCGGCGGGCGTGCTCGACGGCGTCGCCGCGGTCGCGGTCGGTGAGCTGCACGACTGCCACCTGCCGCCTGGCGTCACGTGGACGCACAACGACGTGCTGATGGACCACCTCGGCGGCCTGGGCGTGCCCGTGGTCACCGGGCTGCCATTCGGTCACGGCGCGCGAAACCACCCCTTCGTCTGGGGTCATCACGCAACGCTCGACGGCGACGCCGGCACCCTCACCCACCACGGGGCCGCGCCGCCCCTCGCGTGAGCCGCTCCTGGTGGGCGTCGTCACAAATCCCACCACGCGCCCTGGACGGCTCCGACCGCCCGGATACACGGACGCCACCAATCAGGACCAAAACGGTCCCATTGGCCGGGCGCGTGATGCTTCGCCTCACTCGAATCACCGACTACGCGGTCGTCATCCTCTCGTTAATCGCGGGAGAACCTGATCAGCTGTGGCAGGCCCGCGCCATCGCCGACGCCACCCGCTTGCCGTTCCCCACCGTCGCCAAGATCCTGAAGGCGCTCACCCGCGCCGGGCTGCTCGTGTCACGGCGCGGCGCGGAGGGTGGCTACGCCCTCGCCCGCCCGGCCTCCGAGATCACGCTCGTGCACGTGATCGAGGCCATGGAGGGCCCGGTGTCGCTCACCGAGTGCAGCGATCCGGCGGCCGGTGTGTGCGGCGAGCGTGGCCATTGCCGCATGCACGGCCGGTGGACGCGGGTCAACCTCGCGATTCGCCGCGCGCTCTCATCGGTCTCCCTCGAACAGGTCTGCGCTCCGATCGGAGCCTTCAACCCACCGCGCGTCGCCGACGCCGCGGTCTGAACACGGATCGAACCATGCCGGACGCGGTCGAACAAGTCGTCGGACGAGCGTACGAACACGGGTGGGTGTCCGACATCCAGTCGGACAGCTTGCCGCCCGGTCTCTCCGAAGACACGGTGCGCTTCATCTCTGCGAAGAAGGACGAGCCCGACTGGCTGCTCCAGTGGCGTCTGGAGGCGCTGCGTAAGTGGCAGGCGATGGAGCCGCCCGACTGGGCGCACCTGAAGTGGGGGCCGATCGACTACCAGTCGATCATCTACTACTCCGCGCCGAAGAGCACGTCCGAAGGGCCAAAGAGCCTGGAAGAGGTCGATCCCGAGCTGCTGCGCACCTACGAGAAGCTCGGCATCCCGCTCCACGAGCGCGCTGCGCTCGCCGGCGTCGCGGTAGACGCCGTGTTCGACAGCGTGTCGGTAGCCACCACGTTCCGCGAGACCCTCGCGAAGGCGGGTGTCATCTTCTGCCCGTTGTCCGAGGCGGTCCGCGAGCACCCGGGGCTGGTCCGGAAGTACCTTGGTTCCGTGGTTCCCGTCACCGACAACTACTTCGCGGCGCTCAACAGCGCCGTCTTCTCGGACGGGTCGTTCTGCTTCATCCCGAAGGGCGTGCGATGCCCGATGGAGCTGTCCACGTACTTCCGGATCAACGCGAAGAACACCGGGCAGTTCGAGCGCACGCTGATCATCGCGGAAGACAAGGCGTACGTGTCGTACCTCGAGGGCTGCACGGCGCCGCAGCGCGACGAGAACCAGCTGCACGCGGCCGTCGTCGAGCTCGTCGCGCTGGAAGACGCAGAGATCAAGTACAGTACCGTGCAAAACTGGTACCCCGGCGACGAGAACGGTCGCGGCGGCATCTTCAACTTCGTCACCAAGCGCGGCATCTGCAAAGGGGACCGCTCGCGCATCTCGTGGACGCAGGTGGAGACCGGGTCGGCGATCACCTGGAAGTACCCCAGCGTGATCCTCAAGGGTGATGACTCGGTTGGCGAGTTCTACTCGGTCGCCGTCACTGCCAAGCGCCAGCAGGCGGACACCGGCACCAAGATGATCCACATCGGGAAGAACACTCGGAGCACGATCATCTCGAAGGGCATCGCCGCCGAGCGTGGGCAGCAGTCCTACCGCGGCCTCGTGCGGGTGCTCAAGGGCGCCGACAACGCGCGCAACTACACCCAGTGTGACTCGCTGCTCATGGGCGACACCTGCGGCGCCCACACCTTCCCGTACATCGAGGTCCGCAACCGCACGGCGAAGGTGGAGCACGAAGCCACCACGTCGAAGGTGGCGGACGAGCAAATCTTCTACTGTCAACAGCGCGGCATGTCCGAAGAAGACGCCGTCAACCTCATCGTGAACGGCTTCTGCAAGGAGGTCTTCCGCCAGCTCCCGATGGAGTTCGCGGTAGAAGCCCAGAAGCTGCTCGCCGTCACCCTCGAGGGCGCGGTCGGTTGACCGCGAGGAGCCACCCAATGCTCGAGATCAAGAACCTGCACGCCAGCATCAAGGGCAAAGCCATCCTCAAGGGCCTCGACCTCGTCGTGCCCGCGGGCGAGGTGCACGCCATCATGGGCCCCAACGGGTCCGGCAAGAGCACGCTCTCGAAGGTGCTCGCTGGCGACGAGGCCTACGAGGTCACTGAGGGTCAGGCCCTGTACAAGGGCAAGGACCTCCTCACGATGAGCCCCGACGAGCGCGCGCGTGAGGGCGTGTTCCTCGCGTTTCAGTACCCGGTCGAGATCCCGGGCGTGACGAACGCGTACTTCTTGCGCACCGCGCTCAACGCCGTCCGGCGCCACCGCGGCGAGCCCGAGCTCGACGCATTCACCTTCTTGCAGAGGGTGAAGGAGGCCATGAAGCTGCTCGAGATGGACGCCGAATTCCGCAACCGGTTCGTCAACGTCGGGTTCTCCGGCGGCGAGAAGAAGCGCAACGAGATCCTGCAGCTCACGCTGCTCAACCCGTCGTTGGCCATCCTCGACGAGATGGACTCCGGGCTCGACGTCGACGCGCTGCGCATCGCGTCGCGGGGGGTCAACGCGCTTCGCGACGCCGACCACGCGTTCCTGGTCATCACCCACTACCAGCGCCTGCTCGACTACATCGTGCCGGATCACGTGCACATCCTCGTCGATGGGCGCATCGTGCAGTCGGGCGACCGTTCGCTCGCGCTCGACGTCGAGCGCGCCGGCTACGTCGACCACCAGGCGTCGGCGTGACCATGCGCGTCGACACCTGGCTCGACGAGCGCCCCGTGCTGCTCGATGAACGCGCCGCCGTGCGCGCCGCCGCCGCCGATAAGTCGCGAGCGCGGCCGCTTCCCGTCCCCCGGTCCGAGCACTGGAAGTACACCTCCACCCGCGCGATCGGCGCGCTCGGCCTCGAGATCGGAGCTACGGCGGCCACCCTCACCGTCGGCGCGGCCCCACAGGGCGTCACGATCGTCCGGTGGTCCGAGGCCTCTCCCGCGCAGCGCGCCGCCGCCGGCCCGTGGTTCGGCCGCCTCGCCACCTTCGACGGGCCCGAGGCGTTCGTCGCGCTCAACACCGCCTTGCACGACGACGTGGTGCTGATCCTCGTCGAGGCCGGAGCAGACGTAGCCGACGCCGTGCGGATCGTACACGTCGCCGGCGGCGAAGACACCCCGCGCGTCGTGTTCCCGCGGGTGCTGGTGCTCGCCGAGGCGGGCGCAAAGGCCACCGTCATCGCGGAGTGGCGGTCGGCGCGGGGCGCCCCGTTCGTCACCGCGCCGGTCACCGAGCTCGTGGTCGGCGACGGCGCGTCGTTGGAGTACGTGTCCGTCGTCGCGACCCCGGCCAGCGACTTCCACCTCGCCACCGTCGCGTCGACGGTCGCACCCGGCGCGACCCTGCAAGCGACGATGTTGGCGTTCGGCGAGGGGCTCGCCCGATGCGACACGATCGTAACGCTCGCGGGCGCCGGGGCGTCCGTGCGGCTCGAAGGCGTCGGCGCCGCCGGGGCGTCGGGCCACATCGACCACCACACCACGATCGACCACGCGGCGCCGGACTGCACCAGCCGCGAGGTGTTCCGGAACATCGCTGGGGATCACGGGACCGTCGTGTTCAACGGCCGGGTCGTCGTGCGGGAGCAGGCCCAGCGCTCCGACAGCGATCAGCAGAACCGCAGCTTGTTGTTGTCCGACGACGCCACGATCAACAGCAAGCCCGAGCTCGAGATCTACGCCGACGACGTCAAGTGCGCGCACGGGAGCGCCATCGGCGCCCTCGACCCCGAGCAGGTGTGGTACCTGCGATCCCGCGGCATCCCCGACGCGCTCGCGCGGCAGATGCTCGTACGCGGGTTCGGCGCGGATGTCGCAGCTCGCGTCGCGCACCCGGGCGCCCGCGCGCTCGCGACCGACGCGCTGGAGGCGTGGCTCGACCAGCTCATCGCGGGCGGTGCGGCGTGACCGCGGCGCTCGAGCCGGTCCGCTTCGACGTGGAGGCGATCCGTCACCAGTTCCCGGCGTTGCATCAGCGGGTGAACGGCAAGCCGCTCGTCTACCTGGACAACGCCGCCTCGGCCCAGGTGCCGGTCGCCGTGCTCGACGCGATGGACCATTATTATCGCAACGACCGGTCGAACGTGCACCGGGGCGCCCACACGTTGTCCCGGCGCGCCACCGACGCGTTCGAGGAGGTCCGGGCGCGCGTCGCCCGGTTCATCGGCGCGGCCGACCCGAGCGAGATCGTCTACGTTCGTGGAACGACCGAAGCAATCAACCTGGTCGCGAACACGTTCGGGCGGTCGCGGCTCGGGCCGGGAGACGAGGTGCTCGTCTCTACGATGGAGCACCACAGCAACATCGTTCCGTGGCAGATCGTGTGCAATCAGGTCGGCGCGCGGGTACGGGAGGTCCCGATCGACGATCGTGGGCAGCTCGATCTCGACGCGTACAGCGCGATGTTGGGCCCACGGGTCAAGATGGTCGCGCTCGCGCACGTCTCCAACGCGCTCGGCACGGTCAACCCCGCCGCCGAGATCGTCGCGCGCGCGCACGCGCACGGGGTGCCGATCCTGCTCGATGGCGCGCAAGCGGTCGCCCACCTCGACGTCGACGTCGCGGCGCTCGGCTGCGACTTCTACGCGTTCTCCGGCCACAAGCTGTACGGTCCGAACGGCGTCGGCGCGCTGTACGGTCGCCGGGAGCACCTCGACGCCATGCCGCCGTGGCACGGTGGCGGCGAGATGATCCGCGACGTCTCGTTCGACGGCACCACGTTCGCCGACCCTCCGTTCAAGTTCGAGGCCGGCACCCCAGACGTCTCGGGCGTCATCGGGCTCGGGGCGGCGATCGACTGGTTCACGTCGCTCGATCGGGAGGCGGCGCGCGCGCA
Source organism: uncultured Pseudomonadota bacterium (assembly GCA_903897935.1). Classification (GTDB taxonomy): domain Bacteria; phylum Myxococcota_A; class UBA796; order UBA796; genus CAIUDO01. The sequence continues at coordinate 3,740 of CAIUDO010000233.1, read as the reverse complement.
CGAGCGCTCGTTGCTGACCGCCGCGACCGCTCGAATCGCCGAGATCGACGGCGTGCGGCTGATCGGCACCGCGGCTCGGAAGGAGGCGGTGCTGTCGTTCGCGCTCGGTGCCCACCACCCCGGCGACGTCGGCACCCTACTCGATCTCGACGGCGTCGCGGTGCGCACCGGCCACCACTGCACGCAGCCGCTCATGCGCCGCTTCGGAGTGCCCGGCACCGTGCGCGCCTCATTCGCCTTGTACAACACGCACGCCGAAGTCGACGCGTTCGTCGGCGCGCTCCGCCGCGCCGCCCACATCCTCGAGTAGGGACCACCATGGGACTACGTGACACCGTCAAGCGTCGCGCCAAAGAGACCGTGCGGAGGGTCGCGCAGGTCATCGTCGGGCACGACGACCGTCCTTCCGCGATTCCCGCAGTAAAGCCCACGCTCGTGCCGGCCCAGCCGATCCACCTACCGGCCGAGCCGCCCCCGGTCGTCGAGGGGGGCCTGCGCGAAAAGCTGGAGCTCGCGACTCGAGGAGAAGCCGCAACCGATACAGAAAAAGCGGCCATCAAGGAGCTGGCGATCGCGTCGCTGAAGACCATCTTCGACCCGGAGATCCCGGTCAACATCTGGGATCTCGGGCTGGTCTACGGCGTCGACGTCGGAGACGACCGCACGGTAGCGGTGAAGATGACGCTGACCGCCCCGAACTGCCCGGCCGCGCAGTCGTTGCCGGCCGAGGTGCAGCGTAAGACCGGCGGTGTCGACGGCGCGCTCGGGGCAAGCGTCGACATCGTATGGGATCCGCCGTGGACACCTGAGAAGATGAGCGAAGCGGCCCGCCTCGAGCTGAACATCGGGTGAGCGCGCCGCTGCCGGCGCCGCGGTCCATCACCACGAGATCGGACCTCCCTTGGTTCTCGCCGCACGAAGACGCGGCGGGCTTCTTCAACCCGTGGACGACGCGGCACCTCGTCGGGCCCACCCAGGTCGGGCGGTGGATGTTGTCGCCCAACCCAATGCGGGCGGACAAGCGTCGCTCCCGGCCGCCCGAGGCCGTTTCCGCGGCCGACGACGCGTGGCGGGCGATGACCCCAGGTGCGCGGGTGCAGTGGCTCGGGCACGCCAGCGCGCTCGTGCAGATCGACGGTGTCACCGTGGTGATCGACCCGGTGCTGGGGCGGGTCAACTATGTCATGCCGCGCCTGCAGCGAGCGCCGCTCACCCTCGATCAGCTGCCTCCCATCGACGTGATCGTGGTCACGCACGGCCACTACGACCACCTGGACGGCCCGAGCGTGCGCGCGCTCGCCACCCGGTACCCGGACGCTGTCGTGGTCGTCCCGAAGGGCCTCGATGGCTACCTGCCCGCCGCGTGTCGCCGCGTCATCCCACTCGATTGGTGGCAGGCCATTGCGGTCGACGGCGTGGATATCGTGATGGTTCCCGCGCAGCACTGGCACCGGCGCGGCGTGCGCGACACCAACCGCGCGCTGTGGGGCGGCGTCGTCGTTCGCGGGAGCCGCTCCGTCTACCATTCTGGAGATACCGGATATTTCGACGGGTTCGCCGCGATCGGCGAAGAGCTACCGGGGCTCGACCTCGCGATCCTCCCCCTGGGGGCGTACGAGCCGCGCTGGTTCATGGCGCCGCAGCACATGGCCCCGGAGGACTCCGTGCGCGCGTTCGAAGCCACCGGCGCGAAGCGGCTCCTCGGCATGCACTGGGGAACCTTCGACCTCACCGACGAGCCGGTCGATCACGGCGCTGCGTCCTTGCTGCCGCGGGTGATTCAGGAACGAGCGTTGGATTCCGAGCGCTTCGTGGTGGTCGCGCCGGGTGGTGTGGTCGACCTGGCGTCGGGCGCCACCGTCGGCGCGATCAAGGGCTGACGGCGGGTCCGCTCACCACGGCGCCCGTCACGTCAACGCTCAAGGTGACCACCCGGTCGATCGGGATCGGGCCCGCCTCCGGCGCAGCGTCTACCAACAAAGATGGAAGGAGCTGGTTACTCGTCCACGAGCCGTAGTCGTCGACGAGCAGCGCTACCACGGCAAGGTCCACCCCGTCGGCCGGCAACCCAGCCGGGTACAGGCTGTCCCAAGGGACCATCACCTCCCACCCATCCACGGTGCCGCCAGGGCTCACCCCAGCGTCGACCGCGGGCGCGCCGCTCATCGCGTGGTTGCCTTCGTCCACGTTGCCGACGTTGACGAGCCATGCGAGGTCATCCGGGCGACCCCACGGCGGCATGAACCCCCGAAGACCACGGTCGTCCCGCAAATCCCCCTTCTGCACCTCGCGGGAGCCCACCGAGCCGACCGCGGCGTCGAACGCGACCCCTGCCACGCTCACGTCGAGGTCGAGGGTGGCCAACAGCACGTCGAGCTCGCCGGTCCCGTCGACCAAGCGGACCGCGCCCCCGACACCGGTGCCGGCCCCGGGATCCAGATCGACGAGCACCACGGGCGTGTTGCGATCCAGCTCGAACACCCCGTCGATACCCACCCACAGCCCGTCCGCGTCGGCGGTGACGTGCAGCGCGTCGAGCTGGTTGTAGCCGACGCCGAAGCTGGTCTCCCAGTCCTGCGCCGCGACGGCGGGCCCCAGGTCGGCGGTGCGCCCGTCGGGGAGGCGGGGCTCGGGTCCCGGCGCGACCGGGGGCGCGCCATCGATCGCGGCGACGAGGGCGGCGTGGATCCAGCGGTTGTCGACGCGAGGCTCGTCGTCGAGCAGCTCGCTGCCCGGGCCGACCGCGAACACCGGCACGTCGACGTTGGTGTGGTCGCGCCAGTCCGGGCGGAACGCCGCCTCGGGCGCCGTTCCGGCGGCGCCACCCGCGATAACCTCGTACCCTCCACATTCATGGTCGGCGGTGACGATCACCGTCCACCCGTCGTACGGCTCCAGGAACCGCAGCGTCGCCGCCACCGCCTCGTCGAGCGCGACCACCTCCAGCGGCAGGGCGTCGGCGTCGTTGGCGTGCCCGGCGTGGTCGATGCGCGCGCCCTCCACCATCAATACGAAGCCGTCCGGGTCGGCCGCGAGGTGGGTGAGCGCCGCGGACGTCATCTCCGCGAGCGTAGGTTGTTCCTTGTCATACCCGTCGGCGACGAACGGCATCGGCGCAGCGGCGAACGCGCCCACCAGCGGGCGGCCGTCAGGCACCGCGGCGAGCAGGTCTGTGCGGGTGCCCACGTACTGATAACCGAGCAGGGTCGCACCCTTCTCCATGTACGTGCTGCCACCGCCGAGCATGACCTCCCATGCCGCCGCGAGGGCCTCGACGGCGATCTCGTCGTCAGAGCGCCGACTGTCGACGTGCACCGTGAACCCGGCCGGGGTGGCCCCGACCAGGGTGTCGGTGGTGACGACGCCCCCCGCCATGCCTGCGGCGCGCCCGCGCTCGAGCACGCTCTCGACCTCGACGCCGTCGCGATCCTGGCCGAGCACACCGTTCCAGGTCTTGACGCCGGAGGCCATCGTCGTCGCGGCGGCGGCGGAGTCGGTGACCCCGGACAGCGACGCGGTGCGCACCCGTCCGTGCACGGGCAGCGACTCCATCACGGTCGCGCCCGCTGCGCCCGTCGCGTACCAGGAGCCAGCTTCGACCTGCTCGAAGCCCATGCCATCGCCGATGAACAGCACCACGGCGTGCAGGGTGGGCCTTGGTGGCTCGGTGTCGGTGTCCGTATCGGTATCGGTGTCCGTGTCCGTATCGGTGTCCGTGTCCGTATCGGTGTCGGTGTCCG
>CAIUDO010000232.1 GCA_903897935.1 uncultured Pseudomonadota bacterium | reverse complement strand
CTCGGCGCTCGGGGCGTCGGAGGGTTCGCCGGCAAACGCCGCCAGCGCCGCGGCGACGATCACTTACGGACGTCCTCGGCGATCCGCCCGTCGACGAGCGTGACCACCCGGCGCGCGGCGTCCATCACCTTGGGGTCGTGCGTCGCGAAGACGAACGTGACGCCGTGGACCTGGTTGAGGTGGGCCATCGTCTCGATGAGCCCGTGACCGGTCTTCGAGTCGAGGTTGGCGGTGGGCTCGTCGGCGAGCACGAGCGCCGGGCGGCCGGCGATCGCGCGCGCGACCGCGACCCGCTGCTGCTGACCACCCGACAGCTCGTTCGGGCGGCGGTCGCCGAGCCCCTCGAGGCCGACCGCGGCGAGGGTCTCGAGCACGCGCCGCTTCCGCTCCGCAGCCGGGACGCCCTGCAGGAGCAGCACGAACTCGGCGTTCTCGAACGCCGACAGCACGGGGATGAGGTTGTAGCTCTGGAATACGAAGCCGAGCCGCTGGAGGCGCAGATCGGACAACGCCGCGGGCGACAGCGCGCCGAGGTCGTGGCCGTCGAGGTTGACGGTGCCGGAGGTGGCGCGGTCGAGGCCGCCGATCAGGTTGAGCAGGGTGGTCTTGCCCGACCCGGACGGCCCCATCAACGCCGTGAATTCTCCGGTCTCGATGGTGAGGTCGACGCCGCGGAGCGCGTGCACGTCGACGCCGCCTTGCGCGTATTGGCGGGCGAGCCCGCGTACCTCGACGATCGCCATGACGTGACTCCACCCGGTGGTGCCGAAGAATAACCCTGGACCGAGCAATCGAGGCGCGCGCCCTCCTCCGACGCCGCCGAGCCGGATCAACGAGCGTCGACGTCCATGTGCCCGAGCCGATCCGTGGCGCCTCGGTGGCCGCGGTGACGCTCGGGGTCGACGATCCGTGCGTCACGCCGCGCCGACAAGGCGTCGAACAGCGCGACCCGCAGCTCGGAGTACCCGAGCGCGCGATCCCGGCCGTGCCCGGTGATCAGCCGCAGCCGGGTGCCCTTCGGCACCACCTCGAGCGCGCGGGCGGCCACCGCGAGCGCCTCGCGCACCGAGAGCCCGTGCAGGTCGACGGCCAGCCGGTCGCCCTCGACCCGCACGTTGGCCCGCCGGTCCCACGGCGCGCCGTCCGGAAGATCACACTCGGGGAGCTGGTCGGCGAGCGCGGCCGGGGTGGTGGCGGCGCCGCGACGAAGCCAGCGGACGACGAGCGCGACGCCCCTGAGGATCAGCCGCAGCCACACCCCGGCGCTCACTCGGCCGCCCGGACGAACCGCGCGACCACCTCGACGTGCCCGGTCTGCGGGAACAGATCGACGACGACCACGTGATCGAAGCGCCAGCCGCCGGCCTCGAGCGCGACGGCGTCCCGACCGAGCGACGCCGCGTTGCAGGCGACGTAGATCAGCACGTCAGCCGGCGTTTGCGCGAGCCGCGACGCGACGGACGGGTGCAGGCCGGCTCGCGGCGGGTCGACGACGATCGTGACGGCGTCGCCGCCCCGCACGAGGTCCAGCACCGCCTCCACCGGCGCGGCGACGAACTCCGCGCGCACGCCCATCCGCGCCGCGTTGTGCCGTGCCCCCTCGATGGCCGCGGCGACGACCTCGACGCCAACCACCCGGTCGAACCGGTGCGCGAGGAACAGCCCGATGCTGCCGAGCCCACAGTACAGGTCGAGCAGCGTCCCGCCGGTCGTGTGCCCGTCGAGCAGGCCGTCGATCACGCCGTACAGCACCTCGGCGCCTTGCGTCGTCGTCTGCACGAACGCGGTCCGGGACACCGTCAGCGGGACCGGGCCGATCCGCTCTTCGAACGTGTCGTCGCCGAACACCTCCGCCGCCTCGCCCAGCGCCGCGTCGGCCACTCCGGGGTCGACGACCCACACGACGCCGACGAGCCGCTTGCCCTCCGGGAGCGCCGCCGCGAACAACGCGCGCGCGAGCTCGGCGACCGGCGCGCGCGGGCCAGGGGCGGTGTGAACGGCGACCAGCAGCGCCCCCGTCGCGTGCCCCTCCCGGAGGACGAGGTGCCGCCAATAGCCGGTGTGCGCGAGCGTATCCCAGGGTGGTGGCTGATCCTCGGCGAGCGCGACCGAGCGTACGACCGCGACGAGCGCCGCCATCGACGCGCTCCCGTGCAGGCACGACGCCACGTCGACCAGGCGATCGAACCGACCCGGCGGGTGCAGGCCGAGGAACCGCCCGTCGCGCGACGCGCCCGCGGCCTCTTCGGCGTCGGTCAGCCACCGCCGCACCCCGAACGACAGCTCGAGCTTGTTGCGCCCGCCGTACCCGGCGCCGACGCCTACGGGCGGCACCCGCGGCAGCTCGAGGGGCGCGCCGCGGCCCTCCTCGAGCTCACGCCACGCAAGGTCATGCTTGAACCGGCGTTGCGCCGCGAGGCTCAGCTCCTGCAGCACGCACCCGCCGCACGTGCCGAACAGCGGACAGGGCGGGCGCGCGGCGTCTGGGGGCGGGCGGATCATCACGAGCCGGCGCCCGAGCAGGATCTTGCCCTTTCGCCCCTGGGGCACCACGAGCACGCGCGCGCCCGGCGGCGCCGCTCGGACCTGGACCACCCGCCCGTCCGGCGCG
>CAIUDO010000231.1 GCA_903897935.1 uncultured Pseudomonadota bacterium | reverse complement strand
GGCAGCGGATCGTCGGGCAGCCACCGCCGCGGCGCCGGCGTCACGACACCTTCTCGACCCGTCCGTCGGCGTGTTGCGCGAACCGACCCGTCTCGCGGGCGTGCACCGGGTCCGGCTTCGGCCACGGCCACCCACCGAAGCGCGTGCGCTGATAGTCGGCGAACGCGGCTCGAATCTCTTCGGCCGTGTTCATGACGAACGGCCCGTGCTGCACGACCGGCTCGCCGATCGGGCGGCCCTGCAGCATCAGCAGGTCCACGGGGTACAACCCGGCGACGACCTCGATCGGCGCCTCGGGCGCGACCTGCACGATGTGGCCGCTGGGCAGCGCCGCTCCAGCGACGGTCGACGCGCCGTTGAACAGGTACAACGCCCGCAAGGTCCCCGCGTTGGCGGCCGGGATCACGTACCGAGCGCCCGCGTCCAGCGTGATGGTCTGGATCGCGAGGTCCGCCTCGGGGCGCGACGCCCACGAGTTTGGCGGGGGCGACGGCGGCGTGGCGCCCCCGAGCCGGCCTGCGATCACCCGCACGCGCGTGATCCGCCCGTCGTCGTCGGTGTGCTCGACGGTGGGGATCATGTGGTCCCACATCATCGTGAAGTACGGATCGACCATCTTGTCTGCCCGCGGGAGGTTCAGCCAGATCTGGAACAGCTCGAGCGGGTTCTCTTCGTCGCGCGCGCGCAGCGGGAACATCTCGGCGTGCACCACGCCCTTGCCGGCGGTCATCCACTGCACGTCGCCGGCGCCGAACCGCGCGGTCGCGCCGAGCGAGTCGCTGTGATCGACGAACCCGCCGCGCATGATGGTGATCGTCTCGAAGCCGCGGTGGGGGTGGCTCGGGAAGCCCGGCACGGTGCCCCCGTGGTACATCCGCCAGCCGTCTTTGCCGGCGAAGTCGTTGCCGATGTTGCGGCCGGCCAGCGAGCCCACCGGGCCCATCACGTCGTTGCCGCGCGGGTACGCGTCGACGTGGTGCACGCAGAACAAGAAGGGATCCAGCGTCGGCCACGGGGGGGCGCCGAGCGGGACGGTTGCGATGATCGGGTACGCCAAGGGACACCTCGCTCCGTGGTTCTAAACCCCAACCGCTTCGACGTCAGGTGCGCGCGGCCCAACGCACCATCCCGTCGATCGCACCCTTGACGACCGCGGGGGCGCCGGCGTCCGCGCCGCTGGTCAGCGCGGCGAACTTGAGCCGGCCGACGTCGTCGCGGCGCGGCGCCGACGACAACGCATACCCGACCGCGTGCGGCGCGAGCAGCCACGCGCCGACGTTGTAGGCGGAGCGCGCCGCCTTCTTTGGGTCGAGACGCTCGGTCGGCTCGTCGAGCTGACGCCACGCGAGCACCCGGAAGCCGTCGCGCACGCCGAAGTCGCGGAGCTCGACCTCCATGTGGATGCCGCCCAACAGCGGGATCTGGATGCGCTCGTAGAACGTCACGGCGTCGGCGGTGGCGGGCTTCGTGAGGCGGCACTCGACGACGTGGTCGACGTTCCCGACGTAGTGGCCGACGTCGAGCACGCGCGCCGCGACCTTGTCGACGTCGACGCGACCCGGCAGCACGCCGAGCCCCTCCTTGGTCGGCTGGTCGGCGAACGGCCACGCGTCGAACGCGAACGTGGGGCTGTTCTTGAGGGCGGGCAACCGGCGGAACACCCGGTCGAGGAACGCGTCGAGCGACATGGAGGCCTCCTGGAGCGAGTCTACGGCAGGCGCACGGCGAAGCGCGCCGCGCCGCGACCCTGCGCGGGCCGGCGGCGCCACGTGAGCGCGCCGATCAGGGCGACCAAGCCCGCCGCCGAGCCGGGTCCGCCGTTGGCGCAGCCGCAACCGTCCTTTGCGGCTCCGGTGTCGTCGGTGGTGGGCGGCTCCGTGTCGACGGGCTCGAGCTCGATGGAGGCCTCGGGCGAACACGCGGCGTTCCCGGCGGCGTCCGTCGCGCACACCTGCCACGACGTCGCGCCGGCGGCTTCGACGCTGGCCCACCACGCGCTGCCGCCGTACCACGCGAGCGGGACCACGTGCGGCCCGGCCTCGTCGGTGAACTCGAGCACGACCTCCGAGAAGTCCGAGGTCAACACCGGGGACTTCGTGTCGTGCACGCGCGCGCGGACCACCATGCCGCCATCGGACGCCTCGGCCACGACCGGCCCGATCGACGGCGGCCCGACGTCGGGCGGCACGTCCACGCCGAAGAACAGGAGGTCGGCGCTCGTGACCTCGCCCTGCGACATCGCGACGTCGATCCGCGCGTCGCCGTCGAAGTCGGCGAGGGCGACCCCGAGCGTGCCGGGGGAGTTGGGGCCCTCGAACGCGCCGGTCACGAGCTCGAACCGGGACCCGGTGTTGCGCAGGACCCGGTCGTCGCCGTTGAGGGATCCGATGAGGACGTCGGGCAGGCCGTCCTGGTCGTAGTCGAGGAACACCGCCACGTTGTCGTCGGCCCACGCCTCCTGGGCGTCGGGTGGCAGCCAGGTGTCGGTACCGTCTTCGAACGTGCCGTCGCCGCGGTTGAGCAGCACGTGCTCGCCGAGCTGAGCGCCGTCGTTGATGGTGACGAGGTCGACGTCGCCGTCCCCGTCGAGGTCCATCGCCTCGAAGTCGTAGTTGTTCCCCCACTGCGGCAGCGCGTCGGGCTCGTGCACGAGCAGCGCCTCCCCGTGGTTGCGGAACAAGAAGCTGCCCGAGCAGACCTTGCAGGAGACGACCACGTCGAGGTCCCAGTCGCCGTCGAGGTCTTCGACCTCGAGGTCCCACGACATGCCAATGAGCACGGGGTCGGCGAGGGTGTCGTCGGCCCGCCACTTACCGTCGCCGTCGTTCAGCCAGACGCCGAGCGCGCCGCCGTCGTTGGTGAGCGGGTTGCCTTCACCCCACGTCGCCAACACGACGTCCAGGTCACCGTCGAGGTCGAGGTCGCCTACCTCCAGATCGCCGACGTACTGCGGGTCGCGCGGCAGGTGGGTGTCGCTGGCGTCGACGAGCCCGCCGTCCCCGCCGAGGAGCAGCCGCGCCTGCCCGCCCCAGTTGCCGGCGACGAGCACGTCGTTGTGGCCGTCCTGGTCAAGGTCGCGGATCTTGACGGCTCGGGTGCTGGTCGGCGCGCCGAGCAGGCCCGGCGCGGCGACGAACGGCTGGCCGGCGCCGCCGTTGAGGAACACCGTGGTGTCCTCGGGGTCGCCGGGCGTGGCGTAGTCGCCGCCGTTCGCGAACACGACGTCGATCAGGCCGTCACCGTCGACGTCCCCGACCTCGACCTTGTTGGACCACCCGGCGGTCTCGCCGATCGTGGCCGCGGTGCGGTCTTCCCACGGCGCCGCGAACGCGCACCACGCCCACCCAACGATGATCACGCGCCCCCCACGACGTGCCTGGCCGCGGTGTCGTTAACCGCGTCGGCCCGCGCCGGGCGCCTCGGCGGCGGTCAGCGCCAGACGATCTCGGTGCCGCACGCGCTGGGCTCGGCCTCCTCGGCGCCCGGGTAGGCGTACAGCATCGCGTTGTCGTCGGGGCCGGGACGGAACGCCCAGAAGGTGTGGTACAGCCGGGGGTCGTCTTCGTCGGGCACCGTGGTGACGTGCCCGTTGCACCAGTCGGTCTCGGGGAAGTCTACGCTCATGGTGACCTCGCACCGGTCGATCGCGGCCTCGACCTCCTCGAGCGGGCGCACCGGCTCGCCCCAGCCGGGCTCGGGGAACACGCCCATGTCGACCAGCAGGTCGAGGATCTCGGCTTCGCTCGGGTCACCGCCGAGGCCGGGCACCGTCAGCGACACCGGGATCTGCGACCACCCGCGGCGCACGACGAACTGGTACTCGGTGAGCGAGCTGTATTTTGCCGCGCTGGTCACCACGCGACGCAGGCGGAGCTGGTCCGCCAGCGCGTCGACGGACAGCCCAGTCCTCTGCGAGGCGTACGCCCAGAACGCGGCTTCGTATCGAGCTTCCAGCTCGGTGTCCGCGCACCCGCCGTCGTCGCACTCGTTCGTCGGCCAGTGGTCGACGCACAGCGCTTCGTAGTCGATCGGGGACACCCACGGGTCGGCGGCGTCGGCGGGCGTGGCGGTGTCGGCGGTGTCGGCGGTGTCGGCCGGGTCGTGTGGTCGGTCGCCGACGATGCGCTGCGACGCGCTCGGGGCGCAGGCCGCCGCCAAAAGGACGAAGGCGGCGGGAGTACGTCGAGGTTGGCGAAACCGAGTGAGGGGTTCGCGACCCGTCATGGCGCTCCTTCACGTGCCCGCGCCTACGCTCTATGGGATCCGCCGCAGGTCGGCAATCACCCTACAACGACAACATCGCGCCGAGCGACGCGCTGTCGACGATGAACGCGCCGGAGCAGGCGTCCACGTCGGCCGGTCGTCGGTGCGCGCGAGCGGTCACATCGTCGTTCGTCCTCCCCCTCTCCTCCCCCTCTCCTCCCCCTCTCCTCCTCCCTCCTCTGACCGTATCGCTACATTGTGGGCGTATTGAGATGGCTATTCCTTGCGCTCCGCGGGTCGGGTCGAACTGAGTCCCGGTCCGTCGAGGCCGGGGGCGGCCCGCGCTGACCCTCACCGGGCGGGCCGCGCGTGTGTGCAGGTCCGCCGACGCGCCAACACCGTCGACGCCTCGGCGCCGCGCTTGCCGGAACCCACATGGGTCGGCCGACGTCGTGGGTCCGCGGGCCCGACGCGCACCGAGCCGTCCGGGCGTTCGACGTGCACCGCGCCGTCG
>CAIUDO010000230.1 GCA_903897935.1 uncultured Pseudomonadota bacterium | reverse complement strand
TCGGCGTCCGCTTCCGCGTCCGCGTCCGCGTCGGTATCGGCGTCCGCGTCGGCGTCGGCGTCCGCGTCGGAATCGGCGTCCGTGTCCGTGTCGGCGTCGCCGCTCGGGACCGTCTCACCGATCTTGCCATCTCCACAACCAACAACGAGCGCGAGGAGCGCGAGGCTCATGGGGACGCGACGCATAAGATCACCCTCCGGGCGCTGAGCGTAGCGCGCGCGAACGCGCCTCGCCCAAGGAGACGCGTCAAGCGCCTGTCGACGCCGCGCCGCTGCTCACGAAGGCGTCGAGCACCGCCCACAAGTCGCCGGCGCGGTAGTCGTTGTCGACGAGGTTGACCAACACGAGGCGCTCCCGCATGCCCTCGACGAGCGCCCGCGACGGGCTCCCCTCCGGGTAGAGCGACGCCCACATCGACGACCACAACCCGAACGCCTCATCCTTCCAGACCGTGAACGTCGCCGGATCGACGACGGTCGGCTGCAGGACCTCGGTGCCCGGGAACACGCCCCACGTGACCGCGACGACCCCGCGGCTGTTCGTGTGCGAGTGGCCGTCGGCGTCGATCGCGTGGAACGTCAGGTTGGGGTGCCGCGCGAGCAGCTCCAGCAGCGCGGGCAGCCGCGCTTTGTCGAGGAAGAACTCGACATACGCCTTCTGGTACACGAAGCCGCCCGGGCTGCCCCACCCGACCGCCGTGTCCTCGGAGGGCGCGCCGTCGACCCGCGGCTGCGAGTTGATCGTGTACAAGCCTCCGGCGTTGATACGGGCGAGCTGATCGCGGATGAGGTCGGACTCGAGGGCGAGCGGGCGGTACGACCACGGCGTGGCGGGGATCTCGTCGCGGCAGTACCGCACGAACACCTGGGTGAGGTCGTCGACGGTGCGCGGCTCGGCGCCCCACGCGGCGAGGCGCCGCTGCGCCGGCAGCACCTTGTGGAACCAGTGGTGCTCGGACAAGTCGCCGAACGCGGGCGAGCGGCTGTCGCCCCACCGACCGTTCGGGAACGCGTCCCAGGTGGCGGTGCGGGCGAGGTAGCTGTGCGGGCGGTTCGCCCAGAAGATGGGGCGGACATCCTCTTCTGCCGATCGCCGCGCGTGCGCGGACCGGCGCCACGGGCGATCACGGACCACGGTGCCCGGCACCAGGTGCAGATCGTGCAACAGGCTCGTGACGGCGCTCTCGAGGTTCAACGTGTAGAAGTGGATGCCGGGCGCGCCGCCGTCGAGCAGCTCGCGGCACAACGACGCCACCACCTCGACGCCGTAGGCCAGCACGAGCTCGTCATCGTGCTGGATCTCGTCGAGGCGCGCGCGCACCTCGGCGGGCACGTCGGGGCACAGCTCGGTGACCTTGCGGAACGACCGGTAGTTGTGGATCGGCATGATGCCGGGCAGGATCGGGCAGGTGATGCCGGCTGCGCGGCACTTCTCGACGTACGCGAGGTAGGAGCGCGCGTCGTAGAAGAGCTGGGTGACGACGAAGTCGGCGCCCGCGTCGACCTTCTCACGCAAGAAGCCGATGTCGACGTCGAGGCTCGGCGCCTCGTCGTGGCCGTGCGGGTAGCCGGCGACGCCGATCGAGAACCAGTCGCCGTGCCGCTCGCGCGCGAACCGGACGAGGTCGATCGCGTGGGAGAAGCCTTCGTCGGCGGCGCGCCAGCGATCCTGCCCGAGCGGGGGATCGCCGCGCAGCGCCATCAGGTTCTGGATGCCCTCGGCGCGCGCGCGGTCGAGCACCGCTGCGAGCGCGTCGCGCCCCATGTTCGTGCACGTCAGGTGCATCATGGTGTCGAGGCCGCACACGTTCTGGGTGTGCATGCAGATGTCCATGGTGAGCTCGGCGGTGCTGCCCCCCGCGCCCCAGGTGACGTCGATGAACAGCGGGTGCAGGCGGCCGAGGCGCTCGACCCGCGCGTAGAGGTTCTCCAGGCCGGCGTCGGTCTTCGCGGGGAAGAACTCGAGCGAATGAAACGCGGTACCCGCGCTTTTCGCAGCTCGAAGCTTATCGATGATCTTCATGGTCGTCCGTTGTGGGTCGCGCCCGCGCCTCGCGGGCCGACTGCTGTTACCCGAAACCCTACCGCGGTCACGCGTGAACCGCGCCTCACCAGGAGCGCGACATGGACACCAACCCCTACGCGGCTCCGCAACACAGCGGCCGTCCCGGCGGCGACGACGACTACCTCGACATCCCCGCGCCCGCGGGCGCGCGGTTCGGTGCGTACGTGATCGACTCCCTGCTCGCAGGGTTCTTCGTGATCGGCGCGGTGGTGGTTGCGGTGTTCCTGGAGGTCGACATCGACGATCCGGTGGTGAGCCTCGCGTCCAACCTCATCAGCTTCGTCACGTTCTGGCTCTACGGGGTCGTGTTCGAGGCGTCGGGCTGGTGCGCGACCCCCGGCAAGCTCATGCTGGGCCTCCAAGTAGCCAAGGTTGGCGGTGGCGATCCATCGATGGGCGAGACCATCCTGCGCAACGTGGTGAAGTGGTTCGGCTTGTCGATTTGCGGCCTGCTCGCGCTGTCTGTGCTCGGCAAGGAGGGGTCGAGCATCTGGGACGGCGTCGCGAACACGCAGGTGGTGCGGCGCGTGCCCGTCCCGCGCTGA
>CAIUDO010000229.1 GCA_903897935.1 uncultured Pseudomonadota bacterium | reverse complement strand
GGTCCAGGAAGCGCGTGACCACCATCGGCTCGCCGTCCGTCGAGGACGACGTCGCGAGGTAGCGGATCCCGTACCCCGCGCCCGGGGGCGGGATCTCCCACGTGACCACGGGCGACGCCGAGACGAGGTCCCCCGGCCAGCCCACCCACACGCCGCACACCCGGTACGTGTTGTCCGCCGGCTGCTCCTCCAGCCACGACACAAACAGCCTCCAGTCTGCACCCTCGCACATCGTCGACGACGCGGCCTCCAACGACGCCCCAGCACAGACGGCAACGCGACGGTCGCTGGGGGTCTGGTTGGCGTGTGCGGGTGTGATCATGGGGGAGTGGTTTGGCCGTAGTCGTTGTTGCCCCAGCACACGGCTTCGCCTTCTGGCGTGAGCGCGCACGCGTGAGAGCCGCCGGTCGCGATCTGTGCGAAGACGCCCTTTGGCGGATGGGTCTCTCCGTTTCTGTCGTCGCCCCAGCAGTGGATGGCCGCCGCGTCATCAAGCGTGCACGCGTAGTCGTGACCGATGTCGATTGCCGTGAACACGCCCTCGGTCGGCGCCCCAGCGATCTCATCGCCATCTCCGAAGCAACGGAGCTGGCCCTTCGCGTCGAGCGCACACGTGAACGCACCGGCCGCGATCGCGACGAACGGCCCCTTCGGAATGCCTTCATAGCCCCACGGAGCGCCCCAACAGCCGATCTCCCCGGCGTCCGTCAACCAGCATACGTGCAGGTACCCGACCGCGACCTGTCGATACACACCCGGGGGCGCCGAGGCGGTGCCGTACCAGTAGGTCTCGCCCCAGCACTCCAGCGATCCGTCCGTGTGAATCCCGCAGGCCTGCTCATCGCTCGCGTCGATCTGCAAGAACGTGCCTCCTGGCGGGGAGGCGGCCCCCGTGCTGTCGCTGCCCCAGCACGCGACCGTCTGATCGGCGGCGATGGCGCAGGCGAACAACCCCGTGGCCGCCAACGCGACGAACTCCCCCGGTGGCGATTCGTACGAACCAAGGTCGCCCCAACACTCAATGGTGGAGTCGAGACGAATTCCACATGTGTACGTACTACCAGCGTCAATCGCCAGCCATCGCGTCGGCACCGCTTCCGATTCAGTCTCCTCGGTGTCGGTCGCGGTCTCTTCGGACTCCGTCGTTACCTCGGTGTCGGTCTCCTCTGGCGGCTCCATTGTGTCCTTCGACGTCGACCTCATGCACCCAAACAGCAACATGGCGCTTGCTAGGACCATGTCCGCACCCACACCATGGGGTCGCCGTCAAACGCGTACCGGCGGTGCAACAGCCTCGCCTGCTCGGACCCGACTGTCTTATCCACATCGAACCAGATCACGTCGACGGGCACGTAGTCCAGCCCGATGTCCTCCGGGCCAACCACTACCGTCGGTGAGAGGTGAAAACGATCTGGTGACTGGTCCACCTCAGCGCTCGCGAGGCTGCGGGTGCCCGACAGCGCGTACAGCTTCAGGCTGCCGAACTCGGGCGCGTGAACGAATGCGAGCTCGACGCGCTTCGACGGATTATCCTGAAGAATGCCCTCGGTGCGCTCCCAAACCACCGCCACCACGTCATCGCCGTTTGCCAAGGTACGCGCCGACACGTGCGGCAACCAACCTGGACCCAAGTACCCACG
>CAIUDO010000228.1 GCA_903897935.1 uncultured Pseudomonadota bacterium | reverse complement strand
GGTCCAGGAAGCGCGTGACCACCATCGGCTCGCCGTCCGTCGAGGACGACGTCGCGAGGTAGCGGATCCCGTACCCCGCGCCCGGGGGCGGGATCTCCCACGTGACCACGGGCGACGCCGAGACGAGGTCCCCCGGCCAGCTCACCCACACGCTGCACACCCGGTACGTGTTGTCCGCCGGCTGCTCCTCCAGCCACGACACAAACAGCCTCCCGTCCGCCTCCGGCGACAGCGTCGGGCAGAACGGTAGGGCTCCAGCCTCGCACAGCGACGACGACTCGGAGGTCTGCCACCTGAACAACGCCTCGTCGAACGCCCCCACCTTCAGGGACACGAGCCCGTCCGTCATCCACACCGCGTGGAGCCCCAGCGTCCCGACGCCCGGAGCTGGTGCGGTCAACGGCGGTCGCCGCCACCCAGCAGACCGCCCGTTGTTGACCGCCCGGTACCTGTACAACGCATCGGACGTCTCCGCGTACGTCTCGAGCACGAGATCGCTCCACAGGCCGGCGTACACGTCGGCCACGGCGTCGTAGGTGAAGGGCGCGACGGCGCTGGCCCGGAACCCCACGGGACGCGCAACCGCCGACAGCCGTGCCCCGCGCATTCCCGGCGGAGCCGCGAGCTCGACCCACGGGGGTGGTACCATCATGCGCCCCGGATCTCGAGGCTGGCCGTGAGCGTCGCGAGCACGACGGAGGACCCGCCCGTGGTCTTGCACAGAGCGACGAGGCGCAGGTAGCGGTTGTGCGGACACGTAGTTCCGATGCTCGTGAACACCTGCTGGCGCGTCGTGGTCGCTGTGGTGAGCGCCGATCCCACGAGGGTGCAGCTGCCCGCGGTCGGGTTGGCGTCGTCATCGTACCACGTGTCTTCGTCGGACGAGAGCTGGTAACCGAGCTGAACACTCACCGCTCCCGTGAGCGCGAGCAGCGTGAGCAACGTGCGGATCTGCTTGACGCTCACCGTCGCGTAGGACCCGGTGAGCGGGTGAACCACCCCGGTGGCATCGCCTCCGAAGACGACGGTTGCGGGAACGCTGATGGTTCGGTTGATCTCGCCTGACATGCTGGCCTCCTTCTGGCCTCATCACAGTATGCGACCCCCCCCCACGTCGATCCGAATCATGTCAAGATGTTGTCAACGCGTTCAACCCTCGATGGCCTTGCTTGCATGCCTGGGGCGGCGCGAAGACCACCGGCGCACCAGCGCCGCTACAGCACTACGCAGTCCGCAAAGACGGCGGCACACGCATCACACTCGAGCCCCGAAGCGGCGTCGGGAGAATCACACGAGCCGCTCCCGCCGTCGCCACCCCAATACGACGGATACGACGTGCCAGGGTAAGACTCTATCCAATACGTTCCGTCACACTGCGCGTAGCAATAGTTGCTCGACGTGTCGCACGTCCAGTTCGCCCACGAGGCGCACCGCGCCGGGGGATCTCGGGGATCGGAAGGCCCCGTCGGGCCGGTCACCGGCGCCGCGGACTCGGCATCGGGGCTCGATCCTGCACGAACGCACGCCACGAACGAACCGACGAAGACCAGGACCATCACCATCGCGCGCTCCACGCCGGCACGTTCGCTCCGAGCCCACGCCACCCCTATAATGCCAGTCATGAACCGCGCAACGCCACGCGAGCCGCGTTAGGATGCGGAACCGGGCGCGCCGCGCCCACCAGGAGCCCCCGTTGTCCACCTTCGCCCGATTCGTGCTGCTCGTCACGACGTCCACCGGCGCCGCTTGCTCGTTCGATCTCCCCATCACCAAAGAGACGGGGACCTCGCCATCGCCGGAAGAAGACCCGCCGATCTGCGACGGCGAGTTGCAAGCGAGCGAAGCGACTGTCGACGCGCCGTTCGACGCCGACGGAGACGGAGCGTACGACGCCAACAACCCTGACTGCCTCACCGCGTGGGACGCCGCGCACCTCGACTGCGACGACCACGACCCGGCGGTGAAGCCCGGCGCCACCGAGGTCTGCAACGGCGTCGACGACGACTGCGACGGCACCGTCGACGTCGGCGCGATCGGCGCCGCGACCTGGTTCCCCGACGCCGACCGCGACAGCTTCGGTGACCCGACCGGCGCCACCGTCGCCTGCGCGTCCCCGCCGGGTGCGACCGATCAAGCAGGCGACTGCGACGACGGCAACGGCGCGATCCACCCCGACGCCGCCGAGGTCTGCAACGGCGTCGACGACGACTGCGACACCCTCGTCGACGACGATGACGACAGCGTCGACCTGTCGTCCGCGGGGACCACCTACGCCGATGGCGACGGCGACGGCTTCGGCGACCCCGACGCGCCCGTGACCGCGTGCGACCCCGGCCCGGGCACCGTAGCGGATGCGACCGACTGTGACGACTCCAACGGCACCATCCACCCCGGGGCCGCCGAGACCTGGTACGACGGTGTCGACGCCGACTGCAGCGGCGGGAGCGACTACGACGCCGACGGCGACGGCGCCGACGCCGAGGGCCACGGCGGCACCGACTGCGACGACACCGACCCCGCCGTCACCACCGGCTGCGGACCGTCATCGATCTGCTTCTCGTCGAACGCCACCGGGACGCCGAGCGGCTCGACGATGGGCGGCCCCGAGCTGACCCTCGGCATGCAGTTCGTGCCCACCGCACCGATGACGGTGACCGCGATCGAGGTCTACACCGGCGACGCCAGCGGCACGAACACGATCGGCGTGTGGTCCCACGACGCGGGCGCCAACGCCCCGGACGCGGTGCTGCGCGACGGCACGTGGGCGATGGTGTCGTCGCCGAGCTGGCAGGGCGCCACCCTGACCACCCCGCTCGCGCTGACGCCGGGGACGACCTACTGGATCGGGTGGGAGCCCGTCAACGGCGCGCTGGCGAGCCTCGCGTCGGCGGGCACCGACCTCACCTACCGCGGGTCGTTCGACGGCGGCGCCAGCTGGAACGGGCCGTACTCGGGGCCTTGGATGTTCCGCGTCTCCTGCGCGCCGTAGCCCCAAGCCCGACGTTGCGCCCAGCCCGACGGCGGGCCAAAGGGGCCAGATGGTCACCGTCCAGTTCACCCGGCATCTGTACGCGTTCTTCCCACAGCTCCAAGGGAGCGACGTGAAGGTCGACGCAACGAACGCGGCCGAGGCCGTGCGCGCGCTCGAGCACGTCGCGCCGGGCATCGGGCTGTACCTCTGCGACGAGCTCGGCCGGCTGCGCCCGCACGTCAACCTGTTCGTGAACAAGGACCGCGTCAAAGACCGGCGCGGCCTTAGCGATCCCCTCGCGCCCGGGGACACGCTGTGGGTCCTTCAGGCGCTGAGCGGAGGCTGAAGATGGCGACGCAGATCCTGGTCGGGACCCGAAAGGGCACGTTCGTGATGGAAAAATGCGACGGCGCGTGGCGGGCGCGGCTCGCCGGGCACGCCGGTACGGGCGTAAACTTCGTCGCCAGAGACCCGCACACCGGTCGCTGGTGGGCGCTCCTGGGCCACGGCCACTGGGGCGCCAAGCTCTCGATCTCCGACGATGAAGGCAACACCTGGTCCGACAACCCGGCACAGATCCGCTACCCCGAGGGGGCGCGCTTCATCTCGCAGGACATGTACGAAGACGCCGGCTCGGAGCACGGCGTCGGCTGGCGGATCGTCTCCAAGCCCGCCACGCTGCAGAAGCTGTGGGTGATCGGGTTCGGCCACGGTCGTGTCTACGTCGGGACCATCCCGGGCGGCCTGTTCGTCAGCACCGACGGCGGCGCGTCGTTCGAGCTCAACCGCCCGCTGTGGAACCACGAGTCGCGCGGCGGCGACTTGTTCTCCGGCGACGGCACGGGCGAGACGAAGTGGTTCGGCACGCCC
>CAIUDO010000227.1 GCA_903897935.1 uncultured Pseudomonadota bacterium | reverse complement strand
CGACGAGGGATGCGAGTCGGACACCGACACCGACACGGACAGCGACACCGACACCGACACCGACAGCGACACCGACACCGACGCGGACAGCGACACCGACACCGACGCGGACAGCGACACGGACAGCGACACCGACACCGACGCGGACACGGACGCCGACACGGACGCCGACACGGACACCGACACCGACACCGACACGGACGCCGACACCGACACCGACACCGGAGCGGGCGAGCCCAAGGGCTGCGCGAGCACCGGTGGCGCCGGCGCGGCGTGGCTCGGGGCCGGCGCGTTGCTGGCGGCCCGGCGCCGGCGCCGGTCGGCGTGAGTGTCCCGGCGCACCATCTGGGCGTCGAAGCGTGGGTCGGCTCCGGAGGCGCGGCGCGGGTGGTAGCCTGCGGGCCTCGGAGGCCTGATGACCCGTCCCCACCGCTGCCTGCTGCTCCTCGCCGGCATCGGCGTCTCGTCCCCTGCGCTCGGCGCGACCTTCGTGGTCGACAAGTCGGGCGCGGGCGACTTCACGTCGATCCAGTCGGCCATCAACGCCGCGGTTGACGGCGACACCGTCACCGTCAACAGCGGGACCTACTACGAGGCCATCAACTTCGGCGGCAAGGACATCGCGGTCGTGTCGGCGGTCGGCGCCGCGGGCACCACGATCAACTCGGCGTCCAGCGCCGCCGCGGTGACGTTCGGCGCCGGCGAGACGGCCGGCGCGGTGCTCGACGGGTTCACCCTCACGAGCTCGTCGGGCCGCGGCGTCTACGTCGATCGCGCCAGCCCGGTGGTCCGCGACAGCGTCATCTCAGGCAACGGCGTCAGCTACTCCTCGGGCACCGGCGGCGGCGCGTACGTCACCGGGGTCGCGTCGCCGCGCTTCGAGGGCGTCGTGTTCGCGGACAACCAAGCCTACTACGGCGGCGCTGTCGCGATCCTCGCCGGTGCGTCGCCGACCTTCGACGGCTGCTCGTTCACGAACTCGGGCACTTACGACGCGTACTACGGCGGCGGTCTGTACCTCGTCGACAGCTCGGCGACCGTGTTGGATTCCACGTTCACCGGCATGTACTCGGTGTACTACGGCGGCGCGATCTACTCGGACTCGAGCGACCTCGACGTGTCGGGGTCCACGTTCACGTCCAACCACGGCTACTACGGGCACGGCGGCGCGATCTACAACACCGACTACGCGACGCTGCTCGTGCACGACTCCGACTTCGTCGGCAACTACGCGGACGCGTGGACGAGCGGGTACGCGGGCGGCGCGATCTACGCCTACTCGAACACCGACGTGGTGGTCACCGACTCCCGGTTCAGCAACAACTTCAACTACTACGGCGGCGCGATCTACGCGTACACGTCGAGCTCGGTGGACGTCTCGGGGTCCACGTTCACCGGCAACTACGGCTACCGCGGCGCCGCGTTGTACGGGCTCAACAACTACGCCGGCAGCTTCGTCACGGCGTCGAACCTGTTCGAATCGAACTGGGTCTACAACTACGGCGGCGCGGTCTACCTCGAGCAGAGCGGGTGGACCGACACGGACTCGGTGTTCCGCAGCAACGACATCACGTCGAGCGGGTACGGCGGCGCGGTCTACGCGTACTACTACATGCCGATCTCGCTCACCGGCACGGTATTCGACGACAACTACGCCGTCAGCCACGGCGGCGCGATGTACCTGAACAACCTGCGGTCCGAGGCGCGGTTCACGGACGTGGTGTTCACGAACAACGAGGCGTACGACAGCGGCGGCGCCGTGTTCTACACGAACGCCGCCAACCTGGTCGTCACCCGGTCGGAGTTTGTAGACAATGGGTCGCGGTACGGCTACGGCGGCGCGATCTATTGGGATCGGGTGTCCAACTACACGTATACGTTCGACGTGAGCGTGTCCCGGTTCGAAGGGAACACGTCGTACTACCACGGCGGCGCGCTCGCGACGTACTACACCAACGTGTTGTCGATCACGGGCTCCGAGTTCTTGCGCAACCGGGCCAACTTGCACACCGGGGGCTACTCCGGCGGCGCGGTGTACGAGTACGCGTCGCAGTTCACGACCGTGTCGAACAACCTGTTCCACGACAACGAGGCGTACTACGGCGGCGCGATCTACCAGTACTACAGCTACGGATCGTCGGAGATCAAGAACAACCGGTTCATCGAGAACAAGGCGCTTCACTCGGGCGGCGGCGTCTACTTCAACGCCGAGTACGTGATGGAGCTGATCAACAACTCGTTCTTCGGCAACGACGCGTTCTACTACGGTGGGCACATCTTCCAGACCTCGTCGTACGGCGAGATCATCAACAACATCTTCGCGTTGTCGACGGACGGAGGGGGCGTCTACGCGAACGACAGCACGTCGGCGTCCGGCACGTACACCGACTTCTACTACAATGACGTGTGGGGCAACGCGGGCGGCGACTATGTCGGGTCGTACACGTCGCTCACCGGTGTGTCCGGCAACATCAGCGTCGATCCCCTGGTCACCGCGTACAGCATCGACAGCAACGAGAGCAACGACAACTTCTCGCTCCGCGTCGGGTCGCCGGCGATCGATGCGGGCGCGCCGTACATCTTCGACGTGGACGGGTCCCGGTCGGACATCGGGGCGTTCGGGGGCCCGTCGGCGGTCATCGTCGACGGCGACGGCGACGGGTTCACGCTCGCGGAGGGGGACTGCGACGACGCCGATGGTGCCGTGTTCCCCGGGGCGTCGGACGCGTGGTACGACGGCGTCGACAGCGACTGCTCGGGCGGGTCGGACTACGACGCGGACGGGGACGGGTTCGACCACGCGTCGTACGGCGGCGACGACTGTGACGACTCGAGCCCGTTGACCTTTCCAGGCGCCTCCGACACCTGGTACGATGGCGTAGACCGCGACTGCTCGGGCGGGTCGGACTACGACGCCGACGGGGACGGGTTCGACAGCGCGTCGTACGGGGGCGCGGACTGTAACGACGGTTCGGCGGCGATCAACCCCGGGGCATCGGACGGGTGGTACGACGGCGTCGACAGCGACTGTGACGGATCCGACGACTACGACCAGGACGGCGACGGGGACCGCGCGCTCGCGTACGGGGGCGCCGACTGCAACGACGTGAACCCGGCGATCTCCAGCCTCGCCACCGAGGTCTGGTACGATGGCGTCGACGCCGACTGCTCGGGTGGCTCGGACGACGACGCCGACGGGGACGGGTTCGACAGCGCGTCGTATGGCGGCGCAGACTGTGACGATTCGAGCCCGCTGACCTACCCGGGCGCGACCGACGCCTGGTACGACGGCGTGGACCGCGACTGCTCGGGCGGTTCGGACTACGACGCCGACGGGGACGGGTTCGACAGCGCGTCGTACGGCGGCGCGGACTGTAACGACGGTTCGGCGGCGATCAACCCCGGGGCGTCGGACGCGTGGTACGACGGGGTCGACGGCGACTGTGATGGATCGGACGAT
>CAIUDO010000226.1 GCA_903897935.1 uncultured Pseudomonadota bacterium | reverse complement strand
TGCCAGACCTGGCGCCCCTCTTCGTCGAACGTGCCGCGCAGCTCCAGATCACGCAGCGAGACCCCACCGAGCGCGGCGACGTCCGACGCGTACGCCATACGGTCTTGCACCGGGACCCCACCGCCCGAGACGACGTGCGGCGTGGCCAACGCCGCGTCCCACCGGACGAACGGAGCGCCCCACCGCGCGCGCAGGTCGGCGACCGCGCCGGACTGGTTGAGCACCACGTCGCGCTGGGGGTCGCGCGGCACGACCCGAACCGGGGCGCCCGTCGGCAGCTGGCCTTCCCACGGCGCGAACCCGAGCAGGAGGGTGACCCCGACGAGCCCCGGCACGAGTTTGGTGAGCAGGCGCATGAAGACCCTCCGGCCGCTCCCCTACCGCGGGGTCGGCAACCCGTCCAACGGGCACGCGCTGCGTCGCGCGACCAGTTATCGGGCCGCCGAGGAGGTCGAGGCATGCGGCCGTACACGCTCGTCGCGCTTGTGTTCGTTGGGTGCGGTGGACCGAAGGAGACGGCTGCCGTAGGCGCCGATACGGACACCGACGCCGATACGGACACCGACGCCGACTCGGACGCCGACTCGGACACCGACACCGACGCCGACTCGGACACCGACGCGGATTCCGACACGGACTCCGATACGGACACCGACACGGACACCGACACGGACACCGACACGGACACCGACACCGACACCGACACCGACGCCGACACCGACACCGCGCCACCCGACCCGCCCGCGTCTCCGCTCGTATGCGTCAACGAGGTGTCGTCGAACGTCCAGTTCAGCGCGCTCAGCGACCTTGGTGACCCCTCGGACTGGCTGGAGCTGTTCAACCCGCGCCCGGACGAGCTGGACCTCGCCGGGTGGACCGTCATTGACGAGCTGAGCGGCGCCTCGGCGTCGCTCGACGGGCTGGTGGTGCCACCCGAGAGCGCGCTCGTGCTGTGGACCGATGGCGCGCCCGCGCCCGGGCACCTCGCCTTCCCGCTCGGCGACGCGGGCGTCAGCGTCGCGCTCGTCGATCCCGCCGGCGCGATCGTCGACCTGGTCGCGGTGGGCGCGCTCGACGCCGATCGCGTGGCCGCCCGCACGAGCGACTGTGGCCCCGAGTGGGGGATCGTGTGGGGTGGCAGCCCAGCAGAGCCGAACCCGCGGATCGAAGAGTCGGTCGAAGCGTTCATCGCGGCCGCCGCGGTGTGGCGGTACGACGACACCGGCGTGGACCTCGGGGCCAGCTGGGCGGACCCGGCCTTCGACGACAGCGCGTGGTCGTCCGGCCCCTCCCCCCTTGGCTACAACGAAGACGACGCCGCGACCGAGATCGGCTTCGGCCCTGACAGTCGCGACAAGTACATCACGACGTACCTCCGCACGTCGTTCGAGGTCGTAGGCGCTGCCGACCTCGTGGGCGCGGCGATCGAGCTGCGCGTCGACGACGGCGCGGTCGTCTGGCTGGGCGGCGTCGAGCTCGCTCGTCACAACATGCCGAAGGGCGCCGTCGCATGGGATACGGTCGCTTCGGAGGCCGCCACCGGCAGCATGGAGACGACCCGGTACGTCTTCCCGCTCCCCCCGGGCACGCTCGCCGAAGGCACCAACGTGATCGCGGTCGAGGTGCACCAAGCCTCCCCCAGCACCTCCGACATGATCTTCGACCTGAGTCTGAGCGCCGTGCGCCAGACCGTCACGGCACCGTGACCTGAGCCGTCGTCGACACGAGGTCGACCACCGGCACCGCGTCGACGTCGGAGATGGCGCGCGCGACGAGCTGTGGTGGCAATGCGCGCATCCGCAGCGTCGCGACCACGTCCACCCGCTCGCCGCTGACGAACCCCGGCGCCGGCACGACGACGTCGGCGCGCCCGCCGGGCGGCAGGGTCCCGTCCTCCAACGACGCGATCCGCCACACTTGGTGCATGTCGAGGTGCGCGCCATCGGCGTCGTACAAGACCTTCTGAAAGCGCGGAGTGTCGGCGGTGAGCGCGCCGTCCGGCCCAACCCCGCCGACCGCGAGGCGCTCGACGCCGTTGACGAAGAAGCGCACCTCCAGGAACACCTCGCGCAGGTTCGACACTCCGGTGGGGAACCGGTGACCGGCCCCGACGTTCTCGATGGTGACCCGCACCGAGCTGGCGCCCCCCGGGGAGATGGACGGCGTGAGCGCCACGGTCGCCGCGCGCTGCAACAACGCCACCGCGGCCGCTTCCTGCTCCTCCGTGCCGTACGTTCGGTAGAACCATAGGTTCGGCCCGAGGAACGTGTGGTCGGCCCAGCCCTTGTCCGCCGGCATGTGGCAGTCGGCGCACCGCTGCTCGTTCTCGTGCTCGTTGCCGTGGTAGGGACTGTCCAGGTACTCCTGGTAGGTGAGGAACTCGGTGAGCCCGATCCCCGGTGTATAGGACTGGTGGCACGCGCCGCAGAAGCCCGACGCGCCGAGCGCGAGCTTGCCCTCGTACTTGGGCGACGCCGGATCGATCTGCATCGCGAGCGCGTGCGCGGTCGGATCCTCGCCTTCTTCCGGGAACCCAGGCGCGAGCACCCCGACGGGATCGTAGATGAACGAGTTGTTGCCCTCCGCGGTCTTGAAGTCGACGACCCCGTGGCACGACAGACACTGCAAGCCGCGCCGCATCGGCTCGGTCGCGGGACCGTCGTCGAGCCGGGTGCCTCCCGACACCAACGACTGCGGAGCGTGGCACCCCAAGCACCAGCCGGTGAACCCGCCGCCACGGTCGGCGATCAGATCCGCCTCGATCGTCGAAAAGAACGGGTCGTTGGTGCCCGCGTTCGCGTGCGCGGAGCCTTGGAACTCGGCGTAGATCTCGGCGTGACAACGCGCGCACTCGGCGTCGTCGGGCCAGTCCGACGGATCGGTAGGTTGCCCGTCGATGGTCGACGCCCAGCTCCCCGCGAACGGCAGCTGGGTCGGACCGTGCAACCACGCCTCGAGCGACTCCAACGCCGGACGCAGGTCGGAGGGGATCGTGTCGGGTTCGACCGCGACGGCCCCGGGCGACGCGCCCGCCACAAGCCCGCCTTGGTTGTGGAACATCCGGACGAGGTCGCCGAGGTTCGCCTCGCGATCGGGCGACGAGAAGCCGACGACCGAGTCCGCGTGCCCGAACCGCCCGTCGGAGGCGTGGTCGAGCTCGGTGTCGAGCACGAACCACCGGATCGTGCGCGTCATCCCGTCCGTGTGACAGGACGCGCACGCGACGGCGCCATCGGTCGACGGCGCGTAGACGCCCTCTGACCGTGCCTGGTGGAACAAGCGCTTGCCCTCGCGCCACCCGCGCTCGGCCAGCGGAACCG
>CAIUDO010000225.1 GCA_903897935.1 uncultured Pseudomonadota bacterium | reverse complement strand
CGGGGGCGAGCGCGATCGCCCACCAGACCGGCCACCCAGCGGGCACGTCCAGGTGCGCGCCGGACGCGACCAGCGGCCGCGGGCCGTCGGGCGCGGCCGCGTCGCGCCCCCCGAACGACTCGACCGCGCCGCCGCCGGCGGATCCGACGACCTCGATCGTGCCACCCGGGACGGTGTGGGTGACGTACGCGCCCTGAGTAGGGCTGAACACGATCAGCGACAGGTCGGGCACCACGAGCGTCCCCGGCGCCGACGGGACGAGCGTGCGCCCGAGCTCGACCTCCGCTTCGTACCGACCCGCGATCACCCGCGCGCTCGCGACCGGGGTGGCGTCGTAGGCGGACCACGGGGAACCTTGGGGCAACGCTGGGAACACGAGGGAGTCCAGCGCGCCGTCGCCGCGCACCCGCAGCGTCCACGCGAGCCCCTGCCCCACCGCGACGGGCCCGTCACCGAGCCCGGACGTGACGGTGACGTCGCCGACGACGCCCGAGAAGCCCGGTGGCGCCTCCGGGAGCGGCGCGACCACCAGCCGCGCCGATCCGGCCGGCAGCACGTCGCGGACGGGCCCGTGGCCGCCGACGCTCCCGAGCTCGACGTCCACGACCGCCATCTTCTGGCCGAGATCCCCCGACTTCGTCGCGACGAGCGGCAGCCAGGTGGTGTCGACGAACAACACCCCGTCGGGCCCCTCGAGCTGGTGCTCGCTGCGCGGAACATCGCCGTCGCGCGGGGGCAGCAGGCCCGCCATCGGCGGCAGGGTCCACCGGCTGCGTAAGATCGGCGCCCGGCTGCGCAGGCTGTACCGGTAGACGACGACCTGCCCCTCCCAGGCGGACTCCGGCAAGAGCTCGGCCTCTGCCTCGGCGATCGGACGCTCGTCCTTGGGGACCGCGGGCACGACCTCCAGCGTGAGCGGCGACAGCTCGTGCGGGCCGTCGGCGAGCTGCACGACCATGGGCCCCAACGTCCACGCGCCCTCCACGACCGCCTCGACGCGCCACCCGTGCTCGAGCAGGCGTAGACCCTGGGTTCCGCGCAGCACGCGCTCGCTCTGGCCGAGGTACTTCACGGCGAGGCCGGCGGGCGCGTCGACCTGCGGGAGCGAGGTCGGCTGCCCGTCGACGATCTGCAGCACGAGCCGCGTGCTCTGCCCCACCTCCACCCGATCCGCCTCGAGGTCGACCGTCAGCCGCGCCGCGAACGCAGCGGCCGCGAGCGTGATCACCACGGTCGCTCCGAGCTCGTCCCCGGGATGTGCACACGAGGCCGCCCCTCCTCGACGCCCGACAGCACCCGCTCGGCCCCGGTCGGCGCCGGCCCGACCGCCTGATCCCCGCCGGGAGGCCCCGCCGCGTCGCCGGGATCGGCGACCGTGCCCGGATCGACCTGCCCTACGGACGGGTTGCCCTCGCGGGAGTCGCTGCGACCGCCCTTCGCCGGCTCGCCGGGCGGGCCCTCCCCCTCCGGAGCCGGCTCCTGGGACGACGCGTCGCCGGGCTGCGAAGGATCACCGCCCGGTTTGCCCGGTGGGCCGCCGGGCGGCCCTTCGCTGCCGGCCGCTCCGGGCGCGTCTCCCGGGGACGGGGACCCGCCGTCGTCGCGCGGGGCGTCGCCTGCTGCCGCCTGCGCCTGCGGCGGGCGACGACGCAGCTCGAGCTCACGCGCCACGCGGTCCCGGTTGATCGCGGCGAGCCCGTAGTCGGGCGCCTCGGCGAGCACGGCGTCGTAGCGGGCCAGCGCGTCGTCGAGGCGCCCGGCCTGGTGGTGTGCGTTCGCGGCGTTGAACAAGTCTTCCGGGGCGCCGGAGCGCTGCGCGAGGGCGTCCCACAAGCGGGCGGCGCCGTCGCCGTCGCCCGCGCGGTAGCGAGCGGCCGCGAGCTGACGGACGAGGTCGGGGTCGTCGGGGGACACGACGAGCTGCGTCTCGAACGCGTCGACCGCCTCCTGGAACCGCCCGGCCTGGTACAACGCCGCGCCGTCGCCGGGCGCAGAGGCCAGGGCGAGCGCGGGGATCACGAGCAGCAACGCGGCGGACCGACGCATCGCTCCAGGCTAACGCGCCGCCTCGGGTCGCGCGCGATCGAGCGGCCCGACGTAGCGCGACGCGGGCCGGATCAGCTTGCCCGTCTCCCGCTGCTCGGCGATGTGCGCCGTCCACCCGGCCGCCCGACCGACGGCGAACACCGCCGTGAACAGGTCGTCGGGCAGGTCGAGCTCGTGCAGGAGCAACGCGGTGGCGAACTCGACGTTGGTCTGCAGGACCCGATCTGGCTTGTGGGCCGCGAGCTGGCGGAGGGCCTCGGCTTCGACGGCCGCCGCCAGGGCGTGCAGGTCGGGGTGGCCGTGGCCCGAGGCGGCGAGCCGGTCGACCGCCGCGCGCAGCACGTCCGCGCGTGGGTCACGCACCCGGTAGATGCGGTGTCCGAAGCCCATCAAGCGCTCCCCACGCGCGAGGCGCTCGGCGATGGCGGCCTCCGCGCGCTCGGCGGCGCCGATCTCCAGCACCATGCGCAGCGCGGGGCCCGGAGCGCCGCCGTGCAGCGGGCCCTTGAGGGCGCCGATCGCGGCCACCACCGCGTCGACGAGGCCGGAGCCGGTCGACGCGACGACGCGCGCCGCGAACGTCGACGCGTTCAGCCCGTGGTCCGAGACCGTCACGAGGTAGGTGTCGAGCGCGCGGGCCCGCTCCGGGTGGGGCGTTCGACCGTCGATCGCGAAGAGCAGCGCCTCGGCGGTGCCGAGCGGGCCGACCGGCGTGACGAGGGCCCCGCCGCGGCGCAGCCGCTCGTAGCCACCGACGATCGCCGGCAACGCGCCGAGCACGGCGGCGGCGGCGCCCGCTTCGTCCGCCCCCAGGGACAACGCGCCGACCGCCATGCGCGCGGCGTCCATCGGCGGGGCGCCGGCGGCGCACGCCGCGGTGAGCAGCGCAGCGACCGCCGGGGACAACGCGCGGTGGGGCGCGAGGGCGTGGCGTAAGGACGCTTCTTCCTCCGAGGTCGGCAGATCGCCCGTCCACAGCAGGTGGGTGAGCGCCTCGAACGAGACGACGCCCGCGAGGTCTTCGAGCGGGTAGCCCGCGATCACGAGCCTGCCAGCGGCGCCGTCGACGTGGGACAAGCGTGTGCGCGCCGCGATCACCCCTTCGAGCCCAGGTCGTTCCAAGTCGTCCATCGGATCCTCCTGGGGCTGATCTATAGGCGGCAATAGGTTCGTCAACGTTGATTCAACTGTCAACCTATCGAACGACCGGAGCGGTCGGGGTTACGAAGCGCGCATGCTGCGGCTGACCGACCTCACGATCCGTTCGTTCCAGAGCGCCGACCCGACCACGCTGCGCTTCGCGCCCGACGCGAACCTGCTGCTCGGGATCAACGGCGCCGGGAAGTCGACGCTGCTCACGCTGTTGTCGGCGTTGGCCCAGGTAGATCTGGAGTGGGTCACCGAGCACCCGGGGGCCATCGACCTCGAGTGGGGGCTCGAGCTGGACCAGCCGGACGACGAGCCGATCCGGGCGCGCCTGACGCTCCAGGTCGACGCCGAGGCGCCTGAGCCCGGGCCGCGGCGTCGTGGGGCGTTCGGGTGCGCGTTCCGGAGCGCCCGCTCCGGCGACCTGTCGCTCGGCGCCACGCTGAACGGCGACGTGTCCGTGAACGGCGAGCGGCTGGACACCCCGGACAAGGTGGACGTCCTGTCGGCGCGTTGGCCCTTGACCGCGCTTGCCAACGTCGCGGCTCAGAACAGGCGTGACATGAGCCCAGTAATACCGCTCCTCCTTGCAACGTCTCAAGCGAACGGTCGGTTGCCGATCGACGAGGGTTTGGCGGCGTTCGACGGGATCTGGGGTGCAGCGTCGAGCCGGCACGAGACCTCGTGGGTCGTGACGACCCCTGGGCAGCCGCCGTTGGCGTTCGGCGTGCCTCGGGACGTCGTCGCAGAGCTCTTCCCCGACGAGGCCAACGCACCACCCGACATATGGGAGCGCGGGCCACGGGCGGTCACCACGCGGGCGCGCGTCGCGGCGGTGCTCGGCGCCACGGACTTCACCTGCCACCCGCGGCCAGGCCGGCGCCACGCCGACGGCAAACAGAGGTGGGAGGGCTTCGACCTGCGCGTCACCTGGCCGGACGGCTCGGAGGACCGGGCACAAGACCTCTCGTTCGGCCAGAAGCGCATCATCGCGTTCTTCTGGACGCACGGCTACCGGGTCGACGTCCCGATCTTCGCCGACGAGCTCACGAACGGCCTGCACGCGGCCTGGGTGGACGCCTGCGTCGACGCGCTCGCGGGCCAGCAGTCCTTCCACGCGGTGCAGAACCCGCTGCTCGTCGACCGGCTGGGGCCCGGGAGCGCCCAAGACCTCGAGCGGCGGTTCGTATTGTGCAGCGTCTCGGTGCGCGACGGCCGCCGGCGGTGGCTCTGGCGAAACCCCACCGAAGACGAGGCTTCCGCGCTCCACCACGCCTACGACGGCGGACTGCAGCACCTCCGCGAGCTGCTGTTCGCGCAGGGCCTGTGGTGAGCGTGCCCCCGGCGCTCCGGGTGCTCGTGTTGCCCGAAGACAGCGGGCAGTGGACCGATGAAGCGTGGCCCGCGCTCATCAAGAAGCTCACCCGCCTGGTCGACCCTGAGTGCGCGACCCAACGGATGGGCGTCGACCTGGTGAAAGGACAGGTTCGAACCTACCTGGCCGGCGTCGATCGATGGCGGAACGACCGATTCAAGCAGCGGGAGATCGCGCGGACCATCGCCAACGCGCTCCGGGTCGGCGACGTCGTCGTGCTGCACGTCGACGCCGACGTGACGTGGTCCGAGCGCCACGAAGGCGCCAACGCGCGCGCCGTGGCCGAGCTGCGCGCGTTGGTCGCCCGCGAGGCGAAACCGCCCGAGCTGGACCGCCTGCTGGTGGCCCTCCCGCACGCCGCCATCGAGTCGTGGCTCTACCTCAACCGAGCGGCGGTCGAGGCGGTCGGAGACGCCGCCGCCATCGAGTGGATCGCGGCCTCCCGCGGCGCCCATGGCCTCGACGACGCCCCGTCCCCAAAGCACCGCTGCGCCCTCGGCGACCGGCACAACGCCAGGCTCACGCATCGCTTCCCGCTCGCTGAAGCCTCCGAGACGAGCCCATCCCTCGGCGATTGGGTCACGGCCGCGCGCGCCGACGAGGTCCGAGCGAAGCTCGCCGCCGCCCGCTGATACGATGCCGTCCACCCAGGAAGGCGCGATGCAACCGTCCAAGGACTCCGCTGGCGCGCTCGTGATCGGGGCGCTCGGCGCCGTCGGGATCGCCGCCGCGGCCGTGGCGATCGCCGGCGCCGCCTCCCCGCCCCTCGCCGCCCTCGCCGCCGCCGCGATCGGCGCCCAGTGGATCGCGTTCGTGCCGGCGTACCTCCGCCAGACCGAGCGGTTCTACGACCTGGTCGGCTCGGCGACGTACCTGTCGACCATCGCCGCCGCCGTCGCGATCGCGTCGCCGGGCGCGCGCGGCTCGGTCGTCGCGGCCCTCGTCGTGGTCTGGGCAGCGCGCCTCGGCGCGTTCTTGGTCCGCCGCGTGCACGCCTCCGGTGGAGACGGCCGCTTCGACGCCATCAAGCCGCGCCCGATCCGCTTCCTGATCGCGTGGACCCTGCAAGGCTTGTGGGTGGTCCTCACCTCGCTCGCCGCCTGGTTGGTGGTCACCGACCCCGACCCCGCGCCTCTGAAGTGGACCGACGGCGTCGGGCTCGCGCTGTGGATCGCCGGGTTCGTGCTCGAGGTCGTCGCCGACCGCCAGAAGTCGTCGTTCCGGGCCCGGGGCGCGAGCGGCTGGATCGACGAAGGCGTGTGGCGCTGGTCGCGGCACCCGAACTACCTCGGCGAGATCGTGCTCTGGACCGGGATTGTCGTCGTCGGCGCCGGCGTGTTCGACGGGCGCGAGTGGCTCGGCCTCATCTCCCCGGCGTTCGTGACGCTGCTGCTGCTTCGGGTGAGCGGTGTGCCGCTGCTGGAGGCGCGCGCTGACGCGAAGTGGGGTGGAGACCCGGCGTACGAGGCGTACAAGCGACGCGTACCTCGCCTCGTCCCCACCCCGTTCCGTCACGGGGCCGCGGGCAGCTCCACCCCGAGCTGACCCGCCAGCCGGCGAACGTCGCCCGGGCCCGCGCAGCCGAGCCAGTCGCTCGACAACCGACCCTTCAGACGGGCCACCAGCGTCGCGCCGGCCGGGTGCGCCGCGAGCAGCCGGCCGTCGTCGTCAGCGGGCATCGACGCGATCTCCTCGTCGCAACGACGGCTCAGCAGCGGGATCGCCGCCTTCGTCGCCTCGGACCACGCGCGCACGGACTCGAGGTACGCGCGCCCCCGCGACGACTTCGCGCGCGACGCCAGCCGCTTGTCGAGCTGCCCGAACGTCAGCGCCTCCCACGCCTCGCCCCGCAGCACGTCGGCCTCCCACCGCTGGATGGTCGCCGGCCAGTGGTCGCCGGTCGACGGCACCGAGACGAGCTCGAACGACGGCACGATCAGCGCGGTCAGCCGCCCACCGAAGCACACGCCGGTGTCGATGCCGTACGCGCGCCCGGGCCGGACCAGCGGCTCGTCGACCACGTGGTGGCCGAACACGACCGGGAGCGGCCCGTCGTGGACGTCGTGCCAGTACCGGCCGCCGAGCTGGCCTTCCAGGCGCTGCAACCCCGACGTCGTGCCCGAGAGCACGTCGGTGGGCGCGTCCTCGACCGCCACCCCCGGGACGACCGCGGCGTGCACCGCGACTGCCTCCGCGCACGCCCACCAGTACGGGAGCGTGCCCATCCAGGCGACCGCGTCAGCGTAGCCGTCGCCGAGCTGACACCGCGTGATCTGCTGGCTGAACGACAACAAGCCGCGCACGTGCTTTCGCTCGTGGTTGCCACACACCGCGACGGCGTTGGGTCGTCGTCGGAAGAAGTTGATGACGGACGTGGGGTCCGGCCCGCGGTCGACCAGATCGCCGACCGATACGACGACGTCGTCGTCGGTGAGCGCGACCTTGTCGAGCAGCGCGCAGAGCTCGTCCCAGCACCCGTGAATGTCGCCAATGAAGATCGTGCGTGCCATGGTGGCCTCCCTGTGGATGATGCCGCACCGTCACCGGGCCGCGCGGGTGGCGCCCGGACACAATCCCGGACACACTCGCGCCATGAGCGAGCTGACCTGGGAGCGGTACGTCGCGTGGCTGGTCGCCGAGCACGGCACGCTCGCAGCGGTCGCCGAGCGCCTGGTCGCGGCGCGGGGCTTCGCTGAGGGCGTCGAGACGGTCGAGCGCGCCCTCCGCCGGCTCCGGCAGCGCGGCACCCAAGACGGCGGCGCGTGGGGCCGACGCGCGCTCCGGCAGTTCGGCCTGCCCGACGCGGTCGACGCCCGCCTGCGGTTCATGGGCGCGTACCACTCACGGTTCACCGACCTGCCGGTGCCGGTGTGCGAGGACTTGATCCGGTGGTGGCAGCGGCCGCCGACCACGGAGGCGCGATCGGGCGCTGCGTGGCTCGCGTTGGCGTGGGCGAACGTCCACACGCGGCAGCGGCGGTTCGACGACGTCGCCGAGGTGCTCGCCGCCAT
The DNA here is from genome assembly GCA_903897935.1 of uncultured Pseudomonadota bacterium. Lineage (GTDB taxonomy): Bacteria > Myxococcota_A > UBA796 > UBA796 > CAIUDO01. Next base: position 12,858 of record CAIUDO010000225.1, on the reverse strand, counting down.
GGTCATCGGGCCGGACGTCGCGGCCGAGGCGCGGATCGAGCGCCTGCTCGGCCTCGCGTGGTTGGCCAGCCGGCGCGACCCCGAGGCGGTCCCTGGGTTGCTCGCCGAGGCCCGGGCCGACCTCGACCTCGTCACCGACCGCGTCGAGCACGCGAACTACTTCGCCCGCATCGTCGACCACCAAGCGTACGAGGCCACCCACGGGCGGGGGCCCGACCCCGGACCCGAGGCGGGGGAGCGCTGGTTTCGCACCATCCCCAACACCGGGCCGCCGTTCGCGTTGGCGCGCCGCGCGAACGGCCTCGCGTGGTGCGTGTGGCAGCAGGGGCGCGCTGAAGAAGGAGCCGCGTACGCCGAACAAGCAGCCCGACACGCCGGCGATGGCGGTCACGTGCGCCTGCGCGCGATGGCGCTCTCGATGCTGGCGCGCATCGACCCGCGTCGCGTCGACGCCCGCGCGCGCGCGATCGCCATCGCCCACGCGCTCGACGACGCCCTGCTGGTGCGGCGGTTCACGCGTTGGCCCGAGCCTGCGCCCTGACGGGGCCCCCGCGCGCCCGGTTACGCCAGCGCACGCCGGAGGGCCCGTGTTCGACTTGACCGCGCCCGAGACCCACGCCTGGCTGGTCCTCGTGCAAGCCGCGCTCGGCGTCGTCACGCTGGTCGCGACCACGCTGATCACCGCGCCGTACGGTCGCCACGAGCGGCCGGGCTGGGGCCCCACCCTGCCGGCCCGCGCGGGCTGGATCCTCATGGAGTCGCCGGCGGTCCTCGTGTTCGGGGCGGTGTTCGCGTGGTTCGGCGGCACCGGCCCGGCGTCGTGGGCGCTGCTGCTGATCTGGATGGCGCACTACGTCCACCGCGCGTTCGTGTACCCGTTCCGAATGAGGTGGACGGGCCGTCGCATGCCGGTCCTGGTGCCCATGCTGGCGATCGGCTTCAACGTGCTCAACGCGTACGTGAACGCAGCTTGGATCGGTCGGTTCGGCGCGTTCGAGACGAGCTGGCTGCTCGACGCGCGGTTCATCGTCGGCGCGCTGGTGTTCGCGGCCGGGATGGCGATCAACCTGCGGTCGGACGCTACCCTCCGCGCGCTGCGGGCCCCGGGGGAGACCGGCTACCGAGTGCCCCATAGCGGACTGTACCGCTTCGTGAGCTGCCCGAACTACCTCGGCGAGCTGATCGAGTGGGTCGGGTGGACGATCGCGACGTGGTCGTCGGCGGGCGCCGTGTTCGCGTTCTACACCGCCGCGAACCTCGCGCCGCGCGCCATGTCGAACCATCGCTGGTACCTCGATCGGTTCCCCGACTACCCGCGCGAGCGAAGGGCGTTGATCCCGTGGGTCTGGTGAGTCGACCCCACACGGTCCTGCTCGGCGTGATGCGGCACGCGTCCGCGGCGTCGCTGCAGGCGGCCGTCGACGCGGCGTGGTCGGCCGGCGTGCGCGCGTTCGACACCGCCCGCGCGTACGGCCCGCAGCCCGGCGAGAACGAGCGTTGGCTGCGGGCAGCGCTCGGGGACCGGCCTGCGTTCGTGGTCACCAAGGGCGGCATGACCCGGAGCGGCGCGCGGTGGGTGCCCGACGGACGGGCCTACGCGCTCGCCGACGATCTGGACCGTTCCACACAAGCGTTGGGGCGCCCACCCGATCTGTGGTTGTTGCACGCCCCCGACCCGCGTGTCCCGTTCCGGACGAGCGTTCGCGCGCTCGCGGAGGCGCGGGCGAGCGGCCGAGTCGCCAGGGTCGGCGTGTGCAACGTGAGCCTCGAGCAGCTCGACGTCGCGCTCGACTACGGCCTCGACGCCGTGCAGGTCGGGCTGTCCGCGCACGATGACGGTCCGGTGCGCGACGGCGTCGTCGGCCGCTGCCTCGAACGCGGGGTCTGGCTGCTCGCGCACAGCCCGCTCGGGGGCCCGAAGCGAGCCGCAAACCTCATCAATCGCGCGACCGTCAGCGCGTTGTTGGCCGGCGTGCTCAACCACGGGCCGGTGGTGTCGGTGGTGGTCGGCGCGACGCGAGCCGAGCACGCCGCGGCGCTCGGAGGGCCGCTCGAAGGCGCGGCGGACCTGCGGAGCGCCTTCCCCGCCTTGCGCACCGTAGCGGATCGACGGGTCACCGCGCCCGTGGTCGACGGCGAGGTCGTGTTGCTGATGGGCCTGCAAGGGAGCGGCAAGTCCACGCGCGCCCAGGCGTGGGTCGACGCTGGTTATGTCAGATTCAACCGGGATGTCGCCGGGGGCACCTTGCGCGGGCTCGCCGCGGAGGTCGCGGCGGCGCTCGACGGCGGCGTGCGGCGCGTCGTGTGCGACAACACGTACCTGACGCGGCGCAGCCGGGCCGACGTGCTGGAGGTCGCCCGCGCGCGCGGGGTGCCGGTGCGCGGCGTGTGGATCGACGTCGCGCCAGACGTCGCCGCCGCGAACGTCGTCTTCCGGCAGGTCGAAGCGCACGGCCGGCTGTTGGAGCCGGCGGAGCTCACCGGCAAGACGAACCTGTCGCTGCCACCGAGCGCGTTGAGCCGGTCGGCGCGTGAGGCGGAGCTACCCGCCGAAGACGAAGGCTTCGCGACCCTGGAGCGGTCGCCGTTCGTGCGCGCGCCCGGCCAGGGGGTTCCGATCCGGGTGCTCGCGCCAGACGCCGCCCTCACCGCGGGGCCCGACACCAGGCCCACCTTCGTGGTGGCGTGGTCCCCAAACGGCGACCCTCCCGTGTCCCCGTGGCCCACGCTCGTCTGCCCGCACGGTGCGGGGCCGCCGGTGTGCTGGTGCCGACCCCCGCTGCCGGGGCTGTTGGTGCTCACGGCGCGGCGGGCAGGGGGCGCGCTCGATCAGTCGGAGGTCATCGGCGGCGGGTCAGCGTTTCGCAAGATGGCGGCCGCGGTCGGTGCGGCGTGGCGAACCCTCGACGGCTGATCCTGAACGGTGTAGTGGGTCAGGGACAAACGTACTCTGAAAACACTCCTTCGCGCTGCAGCACGGGGTGCAAAGGCACATCAACGACCTCACCACCGCGCTCGACCCGCACGACAACGTCCCAGGGCGCCGCCTCCGACAGGTACGCAGCGATGCCGCCATCGTCAGCCGTTCGGCGAGCGTGCAGTTGAGCTTCCCGTCCAGCCACTCGAGTCTCACCGCCCGCGGCGCGGCCCCAGGCCCCGATAGCCAGCCGCCTTCGCTCGCGTCGACAACCTGCCAGGGTAATCGTGCGCTCCCGTGCCGCCCGCGCGGGCACCGACACAGCGGAAATCTGCGCTCGCCCACTCCGCAGGGGCGTACACGGCCCAGCCCACGTCGTCGATGGGCAGCGGGGGGACTCGAAGGCGATATCGTTGTCCGCGGTGCGTTCGCGGGGCACCCCCTCCGCGCGCGGACGTGCCTCGCGGAGAGGAGAAGAGGGGCGCGTTGCCATTGGCCGATCGGCATTCCGTGGAGGAGGACTGTCCGCCGCTCGAACCAGGTCCGAGCCTAATCGCCCTGCGCTCAGCCATCAGACCATCCCAAATCGCCCGACACTACGGTATCGTGCACGGCGCCAACGCGCGCGACGGCGCGGTCCGGTCAGTCGCCGCACGTCGCGTCGAGGCGGTCTTGGTACAGCGTCGTCTCGTGCTGATACGGGTCGAAGCCCCACGGGGAGAAGTCCGTGTCTTCCTCCGAGATGAAGGTCGCGCCCGTCCACGTCGTGTAGAGCTGCCGGGCCTCCCCGTAGTGCCCGAACCCGAGCCACGCGTACGGCACCGTAGTGACCGGGTCGCCCCACGCTGCCCACCGTACCTTGTCGATCACCGGCTCCCAGATCGCGGCCGCGTCGTCCGAGAACGCGCGGGGCTCGCCGAACGTGTGGACCCGCACGTCCTCCGTGAGCTCGAGGTGCGCCTCCGCCGCGAACAACGACGCCTGCGCGCCCCCCAGGCTGTGCCCCGTGATGCGGAGGCCGCCGGGGCACATCCCGCCGTCGAGCGCCCCCACTACGGCGTCGATCAAGCCGTCTTCCCGGTACGCGACGTACTGGTCGAAGAACCCGTCCCCACACCAGCCGATGGGTTGTCCGGTCGTGGTCGTGCACCGCGTGCGCACGATCGACGCGAGGTCGACCAGCACGTCCTCGCCGCTCCACGTGCCGCGGAACGCGACGTCGCACACCTGATCGCCGCCCTCCGTCGACGTGCCGAGCAGCGCGCGCCCCCCGTACGCGCCGGCGGTGAACGTCTCGAGCAGCTCGAACGACGGCACCACCGCCGCGATCTCGCTGGCCATCTGCGCGTCGTCGTCGGTGTAGACGTACGTGGCCATCGCGAGCGCGGCCTGCGACGCCTCACAGTCCGTCGGCGCCAGCACCGAACCCTCGAACGACGCGTCGTACCCGCTCAGGCACGCGTCGGACAAGCGTACGCCTGCCCAGCACTCGTCCGACAGCTCGGCGTAGCACTCCTCGGGCGACCACGAGGACGCGCACCAGAAGTCCCAGTCGACCTCCTGATAGCACCACAAGACGTCGACAACGGCGGCGAGCTCGTCGTCGTCGCAGCCCGCCATGGCGTCTTCGAGCGGCGCCGTCAGGTGCTCGAGGTCCCAGACCGGGAGCACCGTCTCCATCTCGTCCAGCAACAACCTACGCTCTTCCGAGATCTCTTTCTTGCAGCCGGCGAGCGTGAGGGCGAGGACGATCATGGGTGGGCGCTCCGCGGCCCGTATAGCTCAGATGGCGTACACGAGGCTGGTCACGACCGACGCCGAGCGGTGGCCCGGGCGATTGAGGCCGTTCTTCCACTTGCGGCTGGCCCGGACGCGGGTCTTGAACGTGGCCTCGTCGATGCCGCGAGCGGCGAGCGCCTCGTCGAACTCCTCGCGCGCGCGCTGGCGAGCCTTGAACAGCATCATCTGCACGCGGCTCTGGGCGTTGACCTTGCCATCTCCGGTGGTCTCGAGCGGGAGGAAGATGGCCTGCGGCCACTTCGTGGTGACCAACGACTGAACCCCGTCGCTGACGCCGCTCGACGGCATGCAGCCGAACGGCTTGACGCTGATCGTCATGTGGTTGACGTGATCCTCGACGAAGTGGATGAGCTTGCCCACCTCCATGTGGCCTTCGCCGCCGCGGATCATGTTGTCGTAGTAGGGGGCGGCGCGGCGCGCGATGTCGTCCATATCGGGCAGGTGGTAGCCGTACAGGCCGGCGGCGTTCGCGTACGCCTGGAACAACGTACGCAAAGCGGGCTCGGCGGCGGCGAGGCCCCACAGCTTCTTGGTGGCGTCCTTCTCGGCGAGGCCCTTCCGGCCACCGTCGTGCTCCCGGAGCGTCATGCGCTTGCGGGTGTCGTGACGGTTCTCCCAGATCATGTACAGGATCCAGTTGGTGACGCCCTGCACGTCGACCTCGGCGCCTTCTTGCTCCAGGAACCGCTGGAGGTGGTAGTTCCCGTCCCCCTCGGTGGTCATGGCCCAGAACTCGCCGATTACGCTGACGACGGGCTTCGGCACGGTGCGATCGACCTCGACGGCCGCGAACTCCCCGCGGCACCGGTACATCGCGCGGAGGATGCTGCTGCCGGAGCGAAGCGCCTCGCCGACGATCACCTTACAACGCGCCATCGCGGCGTCGGTGCTGCCAGCGACCACCTCGTACGGGCGCAAACGGTACCCGATGAGGTTCAGCACGTCACCGGCCATCAGCGCGCGCACGATGGTGAGCGCGAACGTGAGGTCGATCTTCAGCCCGAGCTCTTCGCCGGTGGCCTGCTTGACGCCGCCCTGCTGCTGGAACAACAGGACCCGGAAACCGTCGAACCCGGCGTCGCGCAGGGCCTTTCGATACTCGGTGACGTAGGTTCCGAACCGGCACGGCCCGCAGGCGCCCGCGGTGAGGAAGCAGTACTTCTCGATGATCTCCGCGGTCGACACGCCTTCGTCGTCGCGCAGGTGGATCAGGTGCTTCACGAGGTTGCCCACCGTGAAGTACGTCGGGTTGCACTGCCCGCGGTTGCCGAACTCCTTGCCCACCTGGAGGGACGCGACGTCGGGCGCGTCGAGCATGTCGACCTTGTACCCGATGCCCGAGAGCGCGTAGGTGACGAGCTGATCGTGCGCGAGCGACAGCCCGCTCACGAGCAGCGTGGTGTGCGGGCGCTGCGACGCGGTGAACGTGGTGTGGACGGGCTCCTTCCACTGGGCCCGCCCGAGGCCGAGCGCCTCGGCCTGCTCGCGCGCGTAGGCGGCGAGCTCGCGCTCGATGCCGTCGGCGTCGTCGTGGGGGGGCGCCGGATCGTGATCGTCGGACATTGGGGCCTCGCTGGACTGGACTGACATGTCAGTCTATCGACGCCGCGTCCGGATCGCACGCCCGACCTTCACATCGGACTTCAAAGACCCGGATCACAGGCTTACAACAACGCACACCCTGGATCGCTCCCGCCGCGCGTGAAGCGGGCGGCTGGAAGCCCGCGGTCCGGCGGACTGGAGGTCCGCGCCCTGGACCGACGCGCTTCGCGGGCGACCGTGCGATAATGGGAGGCGTCCCAAGTCCCTGTTGGAGCACCCGTGACTGCTGAATGGCAGGACGAGCCGGTGTGCCTCGCGACGTGGTCGCCCGAGTGGGCGGCGCGCGCCGAGCGATGGCTTGACGAGCTCGACATCGTGTTGGCGACGTGGCGATCGGGCGGGCGCGAGCACGTCGGGAGCACGTCCGTACCCGGCCTCATGGCGAAGCCGATCGTCGACCTGCTCGTCGGCGTTCGCCGCATCGAAGGGCTCGAAGCGGCCGACGCCCCGCTCGCGCGCGCGGGCTGGCACCACGTGCCGATCCCGAGCCCGCACCAGGAGGTTCGGCGGCACTACGTGCGCGCGGAGCACGGGCGCCGGGCCGGGCACCTGCACCTCGTGGTGCCCGGGCAAGCGACTTGGTCGACATTCCTGGAGTTTCGCGAGCGCCTCCGCGAAGACCCCGCCCTGGTGCGTGCGTACGGTCGCACGAAGGCGGAGCTCGCGGTCGTGCACCACAACGAGCGTCTCCGCTACACCGACTCAAAGGCCGGGTTCATCGAAGACGCGCTCCGTGGCGGCGCCCGCGGCGCCGCGCCGATCCCGCTCCCGTTCGCCAACTTCTGGCGTTCGAGCGCGTCGTGGCGCGTGCGGTGGGCGCTGCTGCACAAGCGGGTGGCCTTCACGTCGATCTCGGTCGACCTCGGCGCAGGCGCGCAGCACGACCCGGAGCACCGGCGCCGCAACCCGATCGGGCACGTGCCGGCGATCGAGATCGCGCCGGGGCGCTGGCTGGGCGAGTCGATGGCGATCCTCGAGTGGCTCGAGGACAGTTTCCCAGATCCGCCGCTGTTTCCGAGCGACCCGTGGGGCAAGGCCCGAGTCCGCCAGCTCTGCGAGACGATCAACGCGGGGGTGCAGCCGCTGCAGAACCTGGCGGTGCTGGAGCGCGCGGCGCCCGATCAGGTCGGGCGGGTCGCGTGGGCGCGCCACTTCGTCACGCGGGGGCTGACGGCGTACGAGGAGCTGCTTGGTGCGTTCGAGTCAGAGGGACGGGGCGCGTTCTCGTGGGGCGACCGGCTGTCGGCGGCCGACCTGTTCTTGGTGCCGCAGGTCGCGGCTGCGCGCCGGTGGGGCGTCGACCTCGAGCCGCTGCCGCGGGTCCGGGCCGTCGACGAGGCCGCCCGGGCCACGCCCCACGCGGAGGCGGCGCACCTGCACGGCCCGTGATCCCGCACGAGGAATGGTCGATCGTTACGAAGACGACACCGGGCTTCAGCGCCACCCGTCGGAGGGCTCGAGGCGCCCCATCTCCCCGCGCCGGTACCGAGCCGCCGCCGCGTCGACGTCGGCGCGCGTGGTCATCGCGAACGGGCCACCGAACACCACCGGCTCGCCGATCGGGGCGCCGCCAGCGACCAGCAGGTGCAGACCCGATGGGCCCGCCGCGAGCACCAGCTCGTCCCCTGCGCGGTCGAAGCCGAGCGCTTCGTGGGCCCGGGCCTCGGTGCCGAGCCCGACCGTGCCGGACCCGGCGATGACCAACCCGAAGCACGTGGGCTCCGCGACCGGGAGCGCCGCACGCGCCCCGGGCGCCAGGTGCACGTCGAGCAGCAAGACCGGCGTGAGCAGCTCCGTGAGCGGCGACGTCACCCCGGCGAGCGCGCCCGCGAGCACCCGCGCGCGCAGCCCGTCGAAGCACACCTCGGGCACGTCGGCCGCGTCGACGTGGAACGCGCGCGGCTCGTGCCCTTCGTGGGCCGCGCGCAGCTTCACGAACATCTGCATCCCGTGGGAGACCACCCCACGGACCTCGGGGATCTCCTCGTGCAGCATCCCGCGGCCGGCCTGGGTCCAGTGCAGCGCGCCGGGGCCGATCCGGCTCCGATCGCCGAGGCTGTCCCGGTTGACGAACGCGCCAGGCGCGTCCTCGAACATGTAGGTGACCGCCGAGAAGCCCGCGTGCGGGTGCGGCGGGAACGTCGGCTCCGACATGCGGAAGTCGTCGAGGTTGAGGAACGGATCGAGCGAGAAGCCGGGAAGGCCTCGCAGTCCGAACGACGAAAAGGAAGGAGTCATCCTGTGCTCCGCCAGGTTGGCGGACGCGACGACGGCGCGCGGGCGTCCCATGAGCGACCTCTCCGAGTGAGGACCAACCACCGAAGATCGGAGGTCTGTGCCTTCTCCATTGTCCTCCCGGCGCGCAGCCGACAATGCGCCGTGGCCGCGACAGTCTGTCAGGCTATACCTGACGACATGGACGTCGCGCTCTCCGACATGCTGTTGTTCGTGTCGGTGGTCCGCGAGGGCAGCTTCACCGCAGCGGCCCGCCAGCTCGGCGTCACCAAGCAGAGCGTGAGTGAGCGGGTGGCGCGGCTCGAGGCGGCGCTGGGGGTGCGCTTGCTCGAGCGCACCACGCGTGCGCTGCGCCCCACCGTCGCCGGTTCGCGCTACTTCGAGCGTTGTTCCACGATCGCCGGCTTGGTGGAGGAGGCGAACGTGGAGGCGCGCGAGCAGCAGGTCGAGCCGACCGGCTTGCTGCGGGTCTCCGCCCCCTACTTGTACGGCCGGCGGTTCCTCGCGCCGGTGGTCGCCGCCTACCTGGGGCAGCACCCGAGCGCGCGGGTCGAGGTCGTGCTCACCGACCGCAGGATCCACCTCGTCGAGGAGGGGTTCGACCTGTGCGTGCGGGTGGGGCCCCTGGACGACTCGTTCATGGCCGCCCGCAAGCTCGGGGAGGGGCACACCTACTTCGTGGCCAGCCCGGCGTTCGTCGCCGAGCACGGCCGCCCCACGCCCGAGACGCTGCACGCGTTCCGCAGCGTGGCCACCCGCGCCGACGAGCGGTGGGACGTGGGCGGGCGCTCGATCCCGGTGGAGCCAGTGCTGGTGGCCAACGACTTCGAGATCGCGTGCGCCTGCGCGGTGGCGGGCGTCGGCGTCGCGCTCGTCCCATCGATCGTGTGCCGGGACGCGGTCGAGGACGGGCGGCTGGAGGTGCTGTTCGCTGGCAGCGCCGTGCCGGTCCACGTCCTCTACCCCAGCCGTCGCCAGCTCCCCGCGCGGGTGCGGGTGTTCGTGGCCTGCATGGGCGCGCTCATCACCCCGATGCGCCCCCTGGGCTGAGCGACCCCGTACGCTGAACGACGTTCGGGCCAATGCATAACGAATCGGGGCGTGAGCTGTCAGCTGCTACGGAACCATACAGATCACGTTGATGTCCCAGTCGACGGCCACGCCGGTGGACGAGTTCTTGACCCAGAACCGATTCATGTCGCCACTGTCCTGGGTGGAGCACGCCTTGAGCGTGAACGGCAGCTGGAACGCGGAGCGCTGCGTGATCCGACGCGGACGGCCGAGCCACAGCGGCTGGGTTCGGTCGGTCGTCGGGCGGACCGAGAGGTCCGAGGCGAATGCTTCCTCCTTGGAGTAGAAGAGCGCACGCCCCTGCTCGACCTGCCAAGGGCTCGGGAGCGTGTAGCGCTCCTCCACGAGGAGTACGTTGCGCTCCACGTCGTCGGCCACCACGCGCGCGCCGGTCTGCACAGCGTTCGGATAGACCTTCGCATAGTACGCGAACCACGCCTGGAAGATCGTTGCTTCACCCTTGCTGCGAAGCTCACTACGCAACGCGTCGGCCCGCCAGGCGCCATATCGGGTCGTCACCTCGAGCGTGGCTCCCTTCGCGATGTCCCGATCGAAGGTGAACACCTCCTCGACCGCGATCACGTCTGCGGTCGTCCACTCCGGGAGGGCCTCCAGGCTGCCGCCTGTCGTCAAGGGGAGCCCGTATCGAGGCATGATCGCATCGATTTGGGCCAGCGTGCCCGCCTGTTCGTATTGGGTCGGGTCAACCCAGTAGGACGTGCCGTCGAGCCTGATGCGCGTCACACAGTGGTCGAACACGGTCGCCGACGGCGTCATGGCGCCGACGGCATCGCCGAGGGTGGTGGAGACAAGCGCCGGAACCGCGTCGACGCCGAGGTGGACGAGCAACGTGCACAGCAGGAGGGACATGTCCTTGCAGTCCCCATACCGACGCTCCCACACGGCGGCGGGCGGCCGCGGCACGTGGCCCCCGTCACCGAGGTTCACGGCGAGGTACCGGACGTCCCGTTGGACGAGGTTCAACGCCGCCACCGCGCGCGCCTCGGGGCTCGGGAGGGCGCGCAGGCGCGCGACAACCTCGGCGAGCGCGGGGGACAGCTCGGAAGGAAGCGCGTAATAGGGGACGAACCGCTCCGCGACCGCGGTCCACGTGGTGCGGTACGCGACCTCGACGCCGAGGTGGCGACGCCATCCGGGCGGGGTCATGCGCTCGTACCGAAACGTGGGCAGATGGGTGCCTGTCCACGAGGTGATGACAGCGCCGTCAGGCTGGACCGCTTGTTCGTGGTGGAGCAGCGCGACCGGGCCATCATCGGGGATCACCCGGAGCACCAGCGCATCGTCGGCCCGGTGACGCACGCGGGTGGCCGTGAACGCGACCGGGTCGTGCCAGCCGAACACGAACGTGCTCCGCACCAGGCCCGCGAGCAGCGGCTGCGTGCCGACCCAGGTCGCCCAGGTCTCGACGAGGTCGCCGACCCGGACGTCGGGGATCTGCAGGTTCGCCGTGAGGTGGCCGTCGAGCGTCCTGCGCTCGAGGTTGGTCTCCCGCCGCAAGACGTCGAACGACTCGCGGACCGCCCAGTCGCGCGCGGTGCCGTCGCGGATCACGCGCACACGATGCACGACGACGTGCTGGTACGCCGGGTCCCAGACGAATCGCACGGTAGCGGCGGTTCCGAGCCCCTCCGGCTGCACGGGCTGCTGAATGACGCGGCGAGACCATGTGTTCGCGCTCGGCGCTTCGTGGCTCCGATCGACCTGATCGTCGATCATCAGCGTGTGCACCGCCCCAGCGCCCTCCGCGTTGGCGGCGAGGATCGGATGCTCGACGATCCAATCCGGGGGCGGGCCGAACTGGAGGCCGTTCAGGGCGTCAGCGGACATTGGGGGCACCTCGGAAGCGGGCGGCGCATGATACTCGAAAATGGTGCTCACGGCGCATCATCGGAAGCTGACGGCTGACGCTGACGGCTGATGGCCGACGGCCGCTCGCTGCGATCACCTTAAGTGAGCGGCATGGCCTCTAATAACCGCCAGTCGTCAGCCGCCACAAGGGCCAGGGGCTGCGGCCGAATCGGTGGCGACCAACCAGACCTGGGGCGTCGCCTCGCCCGCCAGCTCCAGCTGGAGCGCGGCCCCAGCAGGGACGTCGAACGACCGGGTCGTCAACGCGGGGCAAGCGTCCCACGTGCCCCTCTCCTCGCAGCCAACCACCTTCTTCACCCGGTCCCCCAGGACAGCGGTGACAGCGTTCCCGCCGTCGTAATAGACCGCCACACGCGCCGCGCCCAGCGGGTCGAGCGCCACCCGGGTGAAGCCCGGCTCGAGGTCGAGGCGCACGGGCAGGCCGTCTGCCCGCAGGACGTAGCCCGCGGCGGGCTGCGGCGCAGAAGCGGGGCCGAACGCGCCACATGGGGACGAGTACGCGGTATCCGACGCAGTCTCGGCGGGCGTGGGCCCGTCGATCACCGAGGTATCGGCGCCAGCGCACGCCAGGACGAACAACAACACGCTCCCTCCAACCGGTCTCCACACGGTAGCCCGCACGGGCCGCCCCCGCGACCAACATCACCCGAGAGGAGTTCCGTCTCCGCCGCCTGCCGCGGCCGCTACTTGCACGTGGCCCGGTGGTCCAGGTCCGCCAGGGACCACACCGTCTTCGCGCCCGCTGCCTCCAGCTGCGCCTTCAGCAAGTCCACGTCGCACGCCGCAAGCGACGGGTTGCCGTACATCGACGCATCTTCGAGATGGCGCAACGACCGCATGTTCGACACCGTCACCAGCCGGTCGTTCGCGATCACGTACAAATTGGTCACCGACTCCACGCCGCTGAAGGCCTCCAGGTCCTCGAGCTGCCGGTTGGACGTCAGCCACAGGTAGCCGACCTCGCGCAGCTGCGTCATCCCGCCCATTTCGGGGCCATGGAAGCTGATCGAGAGCGTCTCTACCTCCTCCAAGCCCGACAGGCCGCTCATGTCCTCCAGCGTCGACACCCCGTCCAGACCCAGGTACTCGAGGTGCGTCACGTTCTCCAGCCCAGTCAACGACGTCATGCGATCTGCGCCGTACAGCGTCAACGAGCCCAACGACTCCAGCGCCGTGAGGTCACTCAGGTCCGTGAGATCAGGGTGGGTGCAGATCGGGCTCCGTCAAGCGGCACCTCGCAGAGATGGTAGCTTGGCCGGTGCATTTGTCTGAAGCCTGGCTGGTTGGCCGAGCGCCCTTGCGGAGCGTCGAAGGCGGTCGAGGACCCAACGCACGAAGTCGCT